>NZ_SOHD01000012.1:0-5690 GCF_004403235.1 Cryobacterium sp. Hh38
ATCTTCTCAGCCTATTCCGGTTGGTGGGTGCACTAGATGGGCGTTCGTTTCGTATTTATATGGGGCGGGTAGCTATTCAAACATTTACGGAGAGTTTGATCCTGGCTCAGGACGAACGCTGGCGGCGTGCTTAACACATGCAAGTCGAACGGTGAAGAGGAGCTTGCTCCTTGGATCAGTGGCGAACGGGTGAGTAACACGTGAGCAATCTGCCCTTGACTCTGGGATAACTGCGGGAAACTGTAGCTAATACCGGATATTACCTTGGAAGGCATCTTCTGGGGTGGAAAGAATTTTGGTCAAGGATGAGCTCGCGGCCTATCAGCTAGTTGGTGAGGTAATGGCTCACCAAGGCGACGACGGGTAGCCGGCCTGAGAGGGTGACCGGCCACACTGGGACTGAGACACGGCCCAGACTCCTACGGGAGGCAGCAGTGGGGAATATTGCACAATGGGCGCAAGCCTGATGCAGCAACGCCGCGTGAGGGACGAAGGCCTTCGGGTTGTAAACCTCTTTTAGTAGGGAAGAAGCGACTGGGTTTTCCTGGGAGTGACGGTACCTGCAGAAAAAGCACCGGCTAACTACGTGCCAGCAGCCGCGGTAATACGTAGGGTGCAAGCGTTGTCCGGAATTATTGGGCGTAAAGAGCTCGTAGGCGGTTTGTCGCGTCTGCTGTGAAAACCCGAGGCTCAACCTCGGGCCTGCAGTGGGTACGGGCAGACTAGAGTGCGGTAGGGGAGATTGGAATTCCTGGTGTAGCGGTGGAATGCGCAGATATCAGGAGGAACACCAATGGCGAAGGCAGATCTCTGGGCCGTAACTGACGCTGAGGAGCGAAAGCATGGGGAGCGAACAGGATTAGATACCCTGGTAGTCCATGCCGTAAACGTTGGGAACTAGATGTGGGGACCATTCCACGGTCTCCGTGTCGCAGCTAACGCATTAAGTTCCCCGCCTGGGGAGTACGGCCGCAAGGCTAAAACTCAAAGGAATTGACGGGGGCCCGCACAAGCGGCGGAGCATGCGGATTAATTCGATGCAACGCGAAGAACCTTACCAAGGCTTGACATATACCGGAAACGGCCAGAAATGGTCGCCCCGCAAGGTCGGTATACAGGTGGTGCATGGTTGTCGTCAGCTCGTGTCGTGAGATGTTGGGTTAAGTCCCGCAACGAGCGCAACCCTCGTCCTATGTTGCCAGCACGTAATGGTGGGAACTCATGGGATACTGCCGGGGTCAACTCGGAGGAAGGTGGGGATGACGTCAAATCATCATGCCCCTTATGTCTTGGGCTTCACGCATGCTACAATGGCCGGTACAAAGGGCTGCGATACCGCAAGGTGGAGCGAATCCCAAAAAGCCGGTCTCAGTTCGGATTGAGGTCTGCAACTCGACCTCATGAAGTCGGAGTCGCTAGTAATCGCAGATCAGCAACGCTGCGGTGAATACGTTCCCGGGCCTTGTACACACCGCCCGTCAAGTCATGAAAGTCGGTAACACCCGAAGCCAGTGGCCGAACCCGTAAGGGACGGAGCTGTCGAAGGTGGGATTGGTGATTAGGACTAAGTCGTAACAAGGTAGCCGTACCGGAAGGTGCGGCTGGATCACCTCCTTTCTAAGGAGCACGTGCCGTCCCGTCTGTATACAGCGGAATATGGCGGCCAGTCATACGGAAGCGAATGTCTTCTGATGGCGCTCATGGGTGGAACATTGACATTGATGCAAGAACGGCTGAGATCTACTCGGTACGCCTGGTTCGTGAGAACGAGGTTGGAAAAGTAGGTGTTGGAGAGACTTGTATATGCACGCTGTTGGGTCCTGAGGGACCGGAACAACCCGGGATGAAAGTCTTGGTGTTGATCTGTTTCTTCTGGACTTCTGTGCGTTGGCATCACTTGCCGGCGTGGAGGGGTACCGCCCGTACTTTGAGAACTACACAGTGGACGCGAGCATCTTAAATTTGCCGCAGCATCTTTTAGATGGTGCGGTCAATTACAAAGATCTATGCACTCTTTATTGAGTGCGTGATCATTGGTCAATTTCGATGCCGAATTTATTCGGCATACTTAATCGATTCAAACTCATGTGATTTCAAATTTTTAAGAGCAAACGGTGAATGCCTTGGCATGTAGAGCCGAAGAAGGACGTAGTAATCTGCGATAAGCCTCGGGGAGTTGATAAACGAACTGTGATCCGAGGATGTCCGAATGGGGAAACCCCGCCAGGCCCGTAAGGTGACCTGGTGACTCCCGCCTGAATATATAGGGCGGGTAGAGGGAACGTGGGGAAGTGAAACATCTCAGTACCCACAGGAAGAGAAAACAACAGTGATTCCGTTAGTAGTGGCNGAGTTGATAAACGAACTGTGATCCGAGGATGTCCGAATGGGGAAACCCCGCCAGGCCCGTAAGGTGACCTGGTGACTCCCGCCTGAATATATAGGGCGGGTAGAGGGAACGTGGGGAAGTGAAACATCTCAGTACCCACAGGAAGAGAAAACAACAGTGATTCCGTTAGTAGTGGCGAGCGAACCCGGATGAGGCTAAACCGATCATGTGTGATAGCCGGTAGGCGTTGCATGGTCGGGGTTGCGGGACTTTTCTGCCTATTCTACCGAATGGTAAGGGTTAGAACGTTGTATAGACGAACAGGATTGAAAGCCTGGTCATAGAGGGTGCGAACCCCGTAGTCGAAATGCAGCAATCGCCCGAGAAGTATCCCAAGTAGCACGGGGCCCGAGAAATCCCGTGTGAATCCGTCAGGACCACCTGATAAGCCTAAATACTCCTACATGACCGATAGTGAACAAGTACCGTGAGGGAAAGGTGAAAAGTACCCCGGGAGGGGAGTGAAATAGTACCTGAAACCGTTTGCTTACAAACCGTTGGAGCCAGCTTTGTTCTGGTGACAGCGTGCCTTTTGAAGAATGAGCCTGCGAGTTAGTGATATGTGGCGAGCTTAACCCGAGAGGGGAATGCGTAGCGAAAGCGAGTCTGAATAGGGCGATTCAGTCGCATGTCCTAGACCCGAAGCGAAGTGATCTATCCATGGCCAGGTTGAAGCGACGGTAAGACGTCGTGGAGGACCGAACCCACTTCAGTTGAAAATGGAGGGGATGAGCTGTGGATAGGGGTGAAAGGCCAATCAAACTTCGTGATAGCTGGTTCTCTCCGAAATGCATTTAGGTGCAGCGTTGCGTGTTTCTTGCCGGAGGTAGAGCTACTGGATGGCCGATGGGGCCCAAAAGCTTACTGACGTCAGCCAAACTCCGAATGCCGGTAAGTGAGAGCGCAGCAGTGAGACGGTGGGGGATAAGCTTCATCGTCGAGAGGGAAACAACCCAGACCACCAACTAAGGTCCCAAAGCGCGTGCTAAGTGGGAAAGGATGTGGAGTTGCACAGACAACCAGGAGGTTGGCTTAGAAGCAGCCACCCTTGAAAGAGTGCGTAATAGCTCACTGGTCAAGTGATTCCGCGCCGACAATGTAACGGGGCTCAAGCACGCCACCGAAGTTGTGGCATTGATATTTTTGGTAAGCCGCCACCTTGTGTGGTTGGTTCAGCCGTGTTGATGGGTAGGAGAGCGTCGTGTGGCCAGCGAAGCGGCGGTGTAAACCAGCCGTGGAGGCTACACGAGTGAGAATGCAGGCATGAGTAGCGAAAGACGGGTGAGAAACCCGTCCTCCGAAAGATCAAGGGTTCCAGGGCCAGGCTAATCCGCCCTGGGTAAGTCGGGACCTAAGGCGAGGCCGACAGGCGTAGTCGATGGACAACGGGTTGATATTCCCGTACTGACGAAAAACCGCCCAAACTAATCCAGTAATGCTAAGCATCTGAATCCCCTAGATGGATCCCTTCGGGGTGAAGCGTGGGGCCTAGCGTGCGACCCTATGCTGGTGCGGTTAGCGTATTAACAGGTGTGACGCAGGAAGGTAGCTGAGCCGGGCGATGGTTGACCCGGTCTAAGGATGTAGGCCGAGAGATAGGCAAATCCGTCTCTCATATAAGGTTGAGACCCGATGGGTAGCCCGTAAGGGTGAAATCAGTGATCCTATGCTGCCAAGAAAAGCATCGACGCGAGGTTTTAGTCACCCGTACCCCAAACCGACTCAGGTGATCAGGTAGAGAATACTAAGGAGATCGAGAGAATCGTGGTTAAGGAACTCGGCAAAATGCCCCCGTAACTTCGGGAGAAGGGGGGCCTGAGGCGTGAACGGACTTGCTCCGGGAGCGTTCGAAGGCCGCAGAGACCAGTGGGAAGCGACTGTTTACTAAAAACACAGGTCCGTGCTAAGTCGCAAGACGATGTATACGGACTGACGCCTGCCCGGTGCTGGAAGGTTAAGAGGAACGGTTAGCCGCAAGGCGAAGCTGAGAATTTAAGCCCCAGTAAACGGCGGTGGTAACTATAACCATCCTAAGGTAGCGAAATTCCTTGTCGGGTAAGTTCCGACCTGCACGAATGGCGTAACGACTTCCCAGCTGTCTCAACCGCGAACTCGGCGAAATTGCATTACGAGTAAAGATGCTCGTTACGCGCAGCAGGACGGAAAGACCCCGTGACCTTTACTACAGCTTGGTATTGGTGTTCGGTGTGGCTTGTGTAGGATAGGTGGGAGACTGTGAAGCTTGGACGCTAGTTCAGGTGGAGTCATTGTTGAAATACCACTCTGGTCATATTGGATACCTAACTTCGAACCGTGATCCGGTTCAGGGACAGTGCCTGGTGGGTAGTTTAACTGGGGCGGTTGCCTCCTAAAAAGTAACGGAGGCGCCCAAAGGTTCCCTCAACCTGGTTGGTAATCAGGTGTCGAGTGTAAGTGCACAAGGGAGCTTGACTGTAAGACTGACAAGTCGAGCAGGGACGAAAGTCGGGACTAGTGATCCGGCAGTGGCTTGTGGAAGCGCTGTCGCTCAACGGATAAAAGGTACCTCGGGGATAACAGGCTGATCTTGCCCAAGAGTCCATATCGACGGCATGGTTTGGCACCTCGATGTCGGCTCGTCGCATCCTGGGGCTGGAGTAGGTCCCAAGGGTTGGGCTGTTCGCCCATTAAAGCGGTACGCGAGCTGGGTTTAGAACGTCGTGAGACAGTTCGGTCCCTATCCGCTGCGCGCGCAGGAAATTTGAGAAGATCTATCCCTAGTACGAGAGGACCGGGATGGACGAACCTCTGGTGTGTCAGTTGTTCCGCCAGGAGCACCGCTGATTAGCTACGTTCGGAACGGATAACCGCTGAAAGCATCTAAGCGGGAAGCCGGCTTCGAGATGAGATTTCCATCCCTTCGGGGGAGAGGCTCGCAGCTAGACTACTGCGTTGATAGGCCGGATGTGGAAGTGGGGACTAAAGACCCATGGAGCTGACCGGTACTAATAAGCCGATAATTTGATAACACTCAGTTTGAAGAAGCTGCTTTAGCGTCCACTATGTGGTTCTCGATGTACGGTCGAGAACAACGTCCCTGTCAAGGGGACTCTATAACTAAAAAATATAGAATCGATTCATCGGAAGATGTTTCGGCGGCTATAGCGAGAGGGAAACGCCCGGTCACATTCCGAACCCGGAAGCTAAGACTCTCAGCGCTGATGGTACTGCAGGGGGGACCCTGTGGGAGAGTAAGACACCGCCGGACTTAACTTAGAAACAAACAAAAAGGCCACCCGAAAGGGTGGCCTTTTTGCGTTAA
>NZ_SOHD01000013.1:0-2675 GCF_004403235.1 Cryobacterium sp. Hh38
CCAGCGGGCTGCGAACTGCGCTGCAGCAGGCCGACGAAAGCCGCAAAGTCAATCCGCGGGCTCGAATCCACCGCCACCGAGACCTGAGCGCCGACTACGAGGACCTTGCTGCGCTCGAAACCATCGCCTTTCATGTGAGGGATCTCACGGAGGTACTGGCCGGGGCAGTGTGGGGCACCCCGATCAAGGTACAACTGAGAGAGGACTTGCGCCCGTCGGTGAGCCTGGCGCTTGACGCGTTGGCTGCGGCGCTGCGTGATTGGGATTCAGGAAATACGGATCTGACGGCGCACTCCGCTGCCGCGGATGCGCTTGCGTCCCTCATGGCCGAGCTTGACAACATAGAGGACTCCACTCCGGCGACGTCGATGGGCGCCGCGATATCCATCGCGATGGATATCGCCCGAGCGCTCGCAGCCCTACTCTCCCGCCTCGAAGGTCCGGCNCCGCCTCGAAGGTCCGGCCATTGATGACTCGTTGCGATGACCCGTTATGGAACGGCAGGAATTTGAAATCAGTTACCGTCCTATGCCAAAGGACTCCCGCAGATGGGCAGGAGAGCTTGCCCTGTTTCCCTGCTCTTATGTGTCTACCGAATCCACTGCGCGAGGTAATCGCTGCTCACGTAGTGCAATATTCCGTCCCCGAATACAAAACCGCCCCGAGAAACGTTGATATTGACTTCGGGCTCCTGCAGATATCCGCTGACGGGCCCGTTGGTTTCAGACGCTCCGAGGCTAATCAGGTCGGCCTTCTTGACATCCCATTGCTCAGCTGTCATCTCACGCACTGCAAAAACAGCGACCTGGCCGCTGTTGGGCACACCTTGTTCGCACACGAGCCCGTCATTCTCAGCCATGAATTGCATGTTGTCGTTCCACAGTCGACTGCCACGGGAGCAGCCGTTGCAGATGCTGACGCTCCTGATCCCGCACCACTATTGTTTTCAGCGTCAGCAGGCGCGGTAGTCGCTGACTTTGTGGCGGTTTCGGACGCCGAATCACCAGCGTCCGGAGCTGAGGCTGCGCACCCAGTCAGTGCAACAACGACTACAAGTACGGACAAAATTCTGGCACTGAACAATGCGCCCCCCCAATTTGCTCATATTCCACCGTAACGTCAACGGAACACCGTGCAATTGATATCTGAACACGCTCTGGTGCACGTGATTCGAGCTCCCACCCTGAACTACCTGACCGCTGATCAGGTCGTGTCGCCCTGGCTAGTTTGTGGATCGCGTCCAGGGGCTCACGCTGTCCCGTTGGACGTTGACGACGCTGGGGCCAGCGAGGAGAGTACCGACAGCCGTGAAGTCTTGCTGAGGGAGGATGCTGTCGGTCGGATCGATGCCATTGAACTGTTGAACGTTGACCCGTCCCGAGTTTGTGGACGAGAAGACGACCGGTTGCTCAGCGCCCGCATACAAATAGGCGTCGTAGCCGCCGGTCTCAGGCAATGGGGGAAGCGCCGAAATCAGTGACACGGTAATGGACCAGTCACCCGCGCCGGCTTCAGCACCTATCCAGCCCGCCGGGCCAGCGGTGGGGTCCAAACCGTAGGCCACGCTGGCAGAATCACCCATGTAATCCGTCGTTCCGGCTTCGTGGAAGGTGCCGTCCTCTCCATAAACCTGCGCATAGGAGTCCTCATTAACCCAGTGGCCGGGTGCCCACGTGATTGTGTAGAAGCCAGCTTTAGCGTCGTCGGGAAAGATAATTTCATCAGCTCCACTACCGGTAACGGTGAAAGCCGTAAAAGTCCCGAATGTCTCGTCCGCCCACACCTGCGCAGATTCCTGCGCAGTAGGTTCATCCGCCTGGGCCGGGGTCGACGAAACAGTCGCTGATGAATCAGGTGCGGTCGGCTGCTGTGCTTGGCAGCCTGACAAGCTAACAGCCGTTACGGTCGCTACGGCCAATACAAATGTCACACGTTTCATAGGATCCCCCTGGTGTTTTATCGTCTACTCCGCGTTGAGATGACGGCGTCGGGCTGCGCCTTGGCGACCCACCGGTTCACGTTGAGTTTTGCACTGCCCGAGCTCGTTGGACAATTCGGCAGTTGCGGTCGTGTGTGCGAGGTCTATGCGTGAGCCGCGGCCCTGATGCAGGCTCTTCAACTTGCGCCATGACCTGTGGCTGCGGTCCGAAGGAACAGAGAGGCCCGCAGAAGCAACTTCTTGCGGGACGCTTAGCCGCGAATGCCGTGGCGTCCCACTGCGGCCAAGGAGCGCGTGCGCGCATTTCCGATGGCCATGAGGAGTCCGACCACGGATGCAACGGCGGCACAGACGAGGAATGTGATCGTGGTGGTCCAGCCAGGGCCGGCCATCACAAAGCCTTGCCCGTCTGCACGCTGCCAGTTACAGGCTCGCCCCAACGGCCACCAGGAGAAAGATCCATGCACCCGCGCGGCTTCCGACGTGACCGCGAAAGGGGCGGACACCCGCCATGGTCCTTCAACGAGGCACTTGTAATCGAGTCCGCCGTACGTGGCGGATAGCCAAGCCAACGCGACTACGCAAAGAGCAGCGACAACACTGACCACGATCAGAGAAATACCGATAGCGGAAGATGTCAACCTTTATGAGTCAGTTTCTTTAGGTGGTCATTGAGTTCGTTCCTGCTTTCAGGGGTTCGTTGATCCAGGTCGTGGTCGGGAACGTTAGTGGCGTC
>NZ_SOHD01000046.1:0-192537 GCF_004403235.1 Cryobacterium sp. Hh38
CCAGCGGGCTGCGAACTGCGCTGCAGCAGGCCGACGAAAGCCGCAAAGTCAATCCGCGGGCTCGAATCCACCGCCACCGAGACCTGAGCGCCGACTACGAGGACCTTGCCGCGCTCGAAACCATCGCCTTTCATGTGAGGGATCTCACGGAGGTACTGGCCGGGGCAGTGTGGGGCACCCCGATCAAGGTGCAACTGAGAGAGGACTTGCGCCCGTCGGTGAGCCTGGCGCTTGACGCGATGGCTGCGGCGCTGCGTGATTGGGATTCAGGAAATACGGATCTGACGGCGCACTCCGCTGCCGCGGATGCGCTTGCGTCCCTCATGGCCGAGCTTGACAACATAGAGGACTCCACTCCGGCGACGTCGATGGGCGCCGCGATATCCATCGCGATGGATATCGCCCGAGCGCTCGCAGCCCTACTCTCCCGCCTCGAAGGTCCGGCGACTGATGACTAGTTGCGATGACCTGACGCTAGGGCATTTTGACTTTCGCGTCGTTCCTTGGCTAACTTCGGCGAAGCATTTGTTACCGCAGACCCCGGTAGCGTCGCTGTTTCTCACCACGCTAAGGGAGCATTAAACGAATATTTTCGTCATCGTCGCCATTATCTTGCTGCTGGTCGGTGGTTTCGTTCAGGTCTTGCAGTTCCTGCTCTGGGTAGGCGCCGTCCTCCTGGTCATCGCAGTCATCGCAGGGGCTATCTGCAGCCTGTCGGGCCGCAGCCGCTGACGCGTGTGACCGACAAGGTCGAGCGGGAGGACGAGGCGGTCGAAACCCTACGCCAAGAATTGCGGCGGACAACACACAGCTACGGTCATCCGCAATAGCTCCGCGTGGGTTCGCATTTGGGAAAGGTATTGGGACCGAAGAGGTGGCCTCGATCGCGGTCAATGGTGTCTCCTCGCGTCCCATTCCACGTTCGACGAATTCATCCTTTCGTTGCGACGACTGCTGGAATTCGCCGAACCTTGATCAACGCAGATTGGGGACCAGGCTCAGAGTCAGAGTCAGGGGCAGCTCGCTCAATGTTTCATAAGGCAACGTCCTACGGACTCGCGCGCGGTAAGGACCACGGCAGCGTTTTCGTGTCGACCGACTTCCGGGCGCTGATGACCAGGCTCCGGTTGCGCTCCTCGATGGGCCGCCCGGCGTGTTGGGACAACAGTTTGGCCGAGAATTCTTCTCGATGCTCACGATCGAACGCGTTTACCGCACCGTATACGCGACGAAATCACAAGCCCGCAGCGATGTCATCCGGTATGGAAAAGGCTTCCACAGCAGCCGACGCCGGCACTCCGCGCCGGGGATTACCGTCGACTTAGTGACGTCCCTTATGGTTATCAACAGCCAACATTGGCAAAGCAGATGAATCTACTAATTCCGCTGTCCGAAACGCCCGCAGCAACTCACGTGGGTAGACCAAGGGGCGTCGCCGTGCCGACGTCTTCGGGTGGCCGCATCATTAACGGATGGGTGTGATGAGCAACGAACTTGGTAAACTCGTAGACCGAGGAGATATCGACGGCGCCCTCCTTGCAGCGAGAGGGCTAACCCCTAAAAGAGTCCGGGAACTCCTCCTCAGCGGCGACGGTTTCATGACGAATTCAGCACCCTACGGAGAATTCATCTCTCGCTGGTACAACTCACTGACGAGCCCGTACTTACGTGCTGAAGCCGCTGACTGGTTCGCCCAGGCTTACCTCACGGAAATCGCCGACGTTCCAGGCGCTGAGCAGACGGGTGCTGCGATGTCCACCGAGTCCAAAAAGGGCGTCATAAGGTACCTGGCGGAATCAATCGGCGGAAGGGACGTCGCGGACTGGGCTACGAGCCCGGAACGTCCTATCACTCAGCAGCAACTGGGCGGCTGGAAGGCAGTAGCCCAGCAACTTCGGGAGATAACGCTTCCCTAAGGTGTTCGTCCCGTGCCCCAGGTTCTGAGGGCTCAACGCTGCATTGGCTGCCCGCAAGCGGGACCTCGACCAGGACGGCATAACCCGCGGTTGTGTTCCACGGAGGGCCATATGAAGGCTAGGACCTTCATTCCCGTAACCCCCGCCCGAGAAAATGCCCGGTGGAGGGAGGCTAACCGGGGCAGAAATATCGCTGCTAATTCCTTGCCCGGGGCTTGGGGACCGTCGAGCTGCGTCGCTGCAACGCGCTGGACGGCGTGGTCGCCAGGGTCAAGGTTGAGGCCGATCCAGATGCCGCGGGCGTCGAGGCAGGGGTACGAGACCAACCGTGGGTGTTCGGTGCGGACGAGCCGTCTGTCCGCTTCGCGGGTGATGGCGCGATGGGCGTCGGAAGTGCAGCAGTACGCGACCCGGTCGACGTTTTCGTGCACGAGGCGGTAGCCGTGGTTGGTCACGATCTTCTAGTACCGCTGCCACGACTTCAGGGATCCTAACAGAACATCTTAGGTCGATTTATTCTGTCGTAACTCAGGGCCGTTCTTTGATGACGTATCGCAGGATTAGGTCGGTGCCCGGATAGCGGGTCTGAGTTTCTGTGAGACTCGAGCAGAGCTCGCTGACGGCGGCGGTGTCGCGTTGGGTGGGCATCGGGTCCAGCGTGATGGTCAGTTGGCACTGCTCTGCGCCGACAAGACACCCGACCAGATCCTGTTCGGCAACGGGCTGTCGCACCAGCGCACGCCGTCGACTCGGGACGGCTGGCTGGTCTACGCCCTCAAACGTGCCCGGGAGGTCGATCCGAACTTCCCTCGCGTCACGCCCCATGACCTCCGGCTCACCGCCGCGAGCCTGGCCGTGTCCGCCGGCGCGAACGTCAAAGCACTGCAGCGGATGCTCGGCCCCGCCTCGGCCGCGATAACCCTCGACGTGTACGCGGACCTCTTCGACGACGATCTGGACAGCGTCGCAGTGGCCCTCAATCAAGCCCGAATGATTTCAAGTGTGGGCAAACGGGGCATCTGAGGCACCCGACACCAAGTTAAAACCCAGATGAGCGTAGATATATTCGTGGTGCCCCCACTGGGACTTGAACCCAGACTGTGACGATTTTAAGTCGTCTGCCTCTGCCAATTGGGCTATGGGGGCGTGCCCGGTAACGGGCGGTTCCAGCATAGGTGCTGCCGAGCGATGCGATCGCCCGGCAGCACCTATCGAAACAGCTACTTTGAAGCGGATGCCTCGGCGGCCGCCTTCTGCGCAGCGGGTGCCGTGGTGGCCGAAGCAGCCTCGGCTGCAGCAGCCTTGACCGTGGGCTTGCGCGGCGCACGGGGCGCACGCGGGGCCGCCGGAGCCTTGGCCGCGGGGGCTGCAGCTGGCGCAGCAGCAGGTGCCGGCGGCTTGGGGCGCGAAACGAACTCTTCGAACACGGCACGCGGGTTCTCGGTGGCGCTCAACGACACCACGTCGCGGCCGAGGAAAACGTTGTTGACCCAGCCCCAGACGACGCGCAGCTTGCGCTCCCAGCTCGGCATGGCCAGGCCGTGGTAGCCACGGTGGGCGAACCAGGCCGGCATGCCCGTGATGGCCAGGTTGCCGCTCTGGAAGACACCGACTCCAACGCCAAGGCCGGCAACGGCGCCCATGTTCTTGTGGAAGTACTGCACCGGTGCTTCGTCGCGCAGCACGGCAACGATGTTCTTGGCGAGCAGCTTGCCCTGGCGCACAGCGTGCTGGGCGTTCGGCACGCAGTTGCCGCCGACGCCGCCACCACTCAGGTCGGGGACACAGCTCACATCGCCGGCGCCCCAGGCATCGGCGATGATGTCGTCTTCGGTTCCGACGCGCAGGTCGGCACGAACCTGCAGGCGACCGCGCTCTTCGATGGGAAGGTCGGTGTGGCGCACGATCGTCGGGTTCGCCATGACGCCTGCAGTCCAGACGATGAGGTCGGTTTCGAAGGTCTCTCCGGTGGAGAGCTCGATCTTTCCGTCCACCGCGCTGGTCAGCTGGGTGTCGAGGTGAATCTGAGCGCCGCGACCGGCGAGGTTGTCGATGACCCAGAGGCTTGTCTTGAGCGAGACCTCGGGCATGATGCGGCCCATGGCTTCGATGAGGTGAAAGTTGGTGTCCTCGAAGCTGATCTCGGGGTACAGGGTGAGCAGCGAGGTCGCGAACGAGCGCAGCTCGGCAAACACCTCGATGCCGGCGAAGCCGCCACCGACCACAACGAACGTGAGCAGGCGCTCACGCTCGGGGCCGGCCGGAAGGGCTGCCGCCTTGTCGAAGTTGGTCAAAACGCGGTCGCGAATGGCGACGGCTTCTTCGATGGTCTTGAGTCCGATGGCCTGGTCGGCGACGCCCGGAATCGGGAACGTGCGCGACACCGCACCGGCGGTGACCACGATGATGTCGTACTTGAACTCGTACGGCTCGCCGGTCGGCGGGGTGATCGTGGCGGTCTTCTCGGCGTGGTTCACGTGCGTGACCTTGGCGGAGATGACGTTGGTCTTCTTGAGGTGGCGACGGTGCGACACGACCGCGTGACGCGGTTCGATGGATCCGGCAGCGACCTCCGGCAGGAAGGGCTGGTACGTCATGTAGGGCAGCGGGTCGACCATGGTGACCTCGGCTTCACCGGATCGTAGCCACTTCTCGAGCTTCCACGCCGTGTAAAAACCGGCGTAGCCGCCACCAACAATGAGAATTTTGGGCACGATGAGAAGGCCTCCTACAGGATTATGATTGTGCGAAATCTTTGGGGTTGCGCCGAATTCGCTTGATGTACCGAGTGGCCCCAATGCCCACCAGCGTTACTAGGATACCAAACCCTACGAGTACAGCGAGCGGCAGACTAATATAGGTCAGTGTCAGCTGGTTCGGGAGCCACGCCGTGAGCACATTTTGCACCGGCAGCGCCGGGTCTTCATCGACCGCAGCCGGAGCCTCCGCAACGGGAGTCTCGGTCGGAACCACGTCAATCTGAGCCCGCCGGTGCAGCGTGATCCACTCCGTGAGCAACTCGCTCGGAGTGGCCTCTGTCGCCGGAGCGACATAGCGGGTGACGGCGGCAGCGGCATCGATCAGGCCGTTGCCATAGATGGGGCTCGGCACGCTCCGCCCGTTGGCGTTCGCGGTCGCGATGACCCGGTTCATGACTCCCGCAGCGTCGAGCGTCGGATAGGCCGCCCGCACCAAAGCAACGAGCCCGGACACGATCGGCGTCGCGGCACTCGTGCCGTCCCACTGTACATAGGTCGAATCGGGCGTCACCCCGACGAGCTTCTCGCTCGGCGCAGCGACGGCAATGGTGATGCCTTGCGAGGAGGCATCGAAGCTCGCCGATTTTTCGCGGTCAACGCCGGCGACCGTCAGCACGCCGGGAATCGTCGCGGGAGCCCCGACTTCGGTGGTTCCGCTCCCCCGGTTGCCGGCGGCGGCCACAACGACGACATCATTTTCGAAGGCATAGAGAAATGCGTCATCCCAGCTCTCCGGCCAGTACAACGTATTGCGGGTGAGGGACATATTGATGACGTCCGCCCCATTGTCGACGGCCCAACGGATGCCCTGCGCGATCTGATCGTCGTTGCTCACTGCAGAACGACTGCTGCCAAATCCGACCGACACCGCCAAAATGGATGCCTCAGGCGCCACGCCGATCAGTCCGGTACCGTCGCCAGTGCCGCGTCCGGCCAGAAGCGAGGCGACCAGGGTGCCATGCTCGCCCTCATCATCGTCGCCGGCGACCGGGGTTTGACCGTTTGCGGAGCCGAGCCCGGAGACATCCGTTCCCCCGATGACCGCGCCGGTCAGCTCTGCCACGTTGCCGTTGACTCCAGAGTCGATGACCGCGACCGTGACACCGGCCCCGCGCGTGGTGTTCCACGCTTCGGTGAAGCCATAATCGGCGAGCCAATACTGCAGGTCGCGAATCTGATCGGCGTGCGCGGCGGGCGCGTCGAGCACGACGGAACCGACCACGGTACCGCCGAACAGCGCCGTGGCCAACGCGAGCCCGACGCCCGCGCTGACCCGACGAGCGCTGACCCGGTGCGTAGTCGCGGTCACGCCAGGGCCGCCCCGGATTCGTCGATCGGCGCCGCGGAGTAGTCCAGACACTCGCAGACCGTGGGCGACCAGGTGGCGCGTTCCAGCGCGAGGTCGCCGACCGGATTGACGCCGGGTCCGGCCGCCAGCGAGTGGGCGGCCAGGGCGTGCAGGCATTTCACCCGGTTCGGCATGCCGCCGGAGGAGATGCCAGCGATTTCTGGCACGCTTCCGAGCTGGTCGCGGTCGAACAGAAAGCTCTCGTGCGCCGCTTGGTAGGCCGCGCGCACGTCCGCACCGTCGGCGAGCAGGTCGTTGTACTCGTTCATGACCTGGGTGGCTTCGAGGGCGGAGATCGCTGCGGTGGCCGCGGGGTGGCAGAGGTAATACAGCGTGGGGAACGGGGTTCCGTCGGCGAGCCGCGGTGCGGTCGCCACGACGGTCGGCGCGCCGCAGACGCAGCGGGCGGCGATGCCGACGACGTTGCGGGCCGGTCGTCCGAGCTGGGCCGAGACGAGGTCGATGTCGGCCGCGGTGAACGGGTCGAACGGCGGCCGGGTCACGGCGCCACCGTTTCCGGTGTCGCGGGTGTTAATGTCGCGGGTGCTCCGGCTTGCGGGGCGAGGCCGGCGGTCATGGTGGAGGCGAACAAGGAACCCAGCCAATCAATCTTGGTGCTTTGGATATTGGTACTCACCGGCGCGGCATCCGCTTCAAGCGGGGCGACGACCGGTAAATCGTTAATGACGAGAAAGCTGATGTCGCCGGGCAGTACGTAGAACAACCGCTCGCGCGCCTGCGTTGTGACGTAGGTGCGGTCGTTCCAGCGTTCACGCTGGCTGGTGAGACGGTCGACCTCGTCCTGTTGATCGGCGACGGCCCTGCTCAACTGGCTGATCTGCTGCCGCTGCTCGGCGTAGGTACGCAGGCTCGGCGCGAGAATCACCACGGCGAGCACCAGAATCACCATCATCACCAACGAGAATCCCGAAAAGCGGATGCCGCGCAGCCAGCCGCCGGCGGGCGTTTCCGTCTCCGAGACCATGGGTGGCCGCTGGGCTGGTTCACGCTGTACTGGTTGACGGTGGGCTGTTTGCCGCTGAGCCTGCGGGCGCTTGCCCGACTTGGTCTGCGCCGGCTGGGGCTGGGACGGCGTCTGCTGAGGTCGCTTCGGCGCCATCACAACTCCTTTCGCTGGTCGGTCATGTCTGTCAGTAAAAAATGGTACCAAGGGAAAGCTGTGGGCCCCCGACCAACCGAAATATCGGTGGTCGAGGGCCCGATGGTGCTATTGCTGCTGAGTGCCTACTACGCGGTGAAGCGGGGAAACGCGGTGCGACCGGCGTAGACCGCGGCCTCGCCGAGTTCCTCTTCGATGCGCAGCAGCTGGTTGTACTTCGCGACGCGTTCGCTGCGGGCGGGGGCGCCGGTCTTGATCTGGCCGGCATCCGTTGCGACGGCGAGGTCGGCGATGAAGGTGTCTTCGGTCTCGCCGGAGCGGTGCGAGATGATCGCGGTGTAACCGGCGCGCTGGGCGAGGGAGACGGCATCCATTGTCTCGGTCAGGGTGCCGATCTGGTTGACCTTGACCAGAATAGAGTTCGCAGCCGCGAGGGAAAGGCCCTTGGCCAGGCGCACCGGGTTGGTCACGAACAGGTCGTCTCCGACGATCTGCACCTTGTCGCCGAGCGCGGCCGTGAGGTGTACGTAGCCGTCCCAGTCGTCTTCTTCGAGCGGGTCTTCGAGCGAAACGAGCGGGTAGTCGGTGACGAGCTCAGCGTAGTAGGCGCTCATCTCTTCGGCCGAAAGCTTCTTGCCCTCGAAGTTGTAGCTGCCGTCCTTGAAGAATTCGCTCGCAGCGACGTCGAGGGCGAGGGCGATGTCCTTGCCGGGAACGTAACCGGCGTTTTCGATCGCTTCGACGATGAGGTCGAGCGCTGCCCGGTTGCTGGGCAGGTTGGGGGCGAAGCCGCCCTCGTCGCCGAGGCCGGTGGAGAGGCCCTTGGACTGCAGCAGGGCCTTGAGCGAGTGGTAGGTCTCGACGCCCCAGCGCAGGGCCTCGCTGAACGACTCAGCACCGAGCGGAACGATCATGAATTCCTGGATGTCCACATCGTTGTCGGCGTGCGATCCGCCGTTGATGATGTTCATGAGCGGAACCGGGAGGGTGTGCGCGTTCGGGCCGCCGAGGTAGCGGAACAGCGGCAGTCCGGCCGAGCTCGCGGCGGCCTTGGCCACGGCGAGGCTGACGCCGAGGATGGCGTTGGCGCCGAGGCGCTCCTTGTTGTCGGTACCGTCGGCTTCGATCAGAACGAGGTCGACGATGCGCTGGTCGGTCGCGTCGATGTCTTCGACCGCGGGGCCGAGGTCGTCGATGACGGCTTCGACGGCCTTGAGCACGCCCTTGCCCTGGTAACGGGCTTTGTCGCCGTCGCGCAGCTCATAAGCCTCGAACACGCCGGTGGACGCTCCGGACGGCACCGCGGCACGGCTGACCGTTCCATCGCCGAGCAAAACCTCGACTTCGATGGTCGGGTTGCCTCGCGAGTCGAGAATTTCGCGTGCGTCTACTGCCTCAATTAGGGCCACAACTGTCTCCTGTTTTGTCGGGATTGACGCCTGGTCGGGCGCCGGGGTACTGGTCGGAATAAAGGTAGGGGTGTGCCGGACGCTTTTAATGAACGCAGCCCAGGCGAATTCAGTCTAACCAAACCCGTCGGCCGTTCGCCGAACCGCAGAGCTGCCTGGTCGGGCGCGGGTGGCCTGGTCAGGCGCCGAGCGGTTTGAAGTCGAGGTCGCCGGCCGTCTGAGTCTCGGCGGTCACGAACGCGAACCTCCCGTAGCCGGCCTCGCCGGCCCGGTCGAGCAGCGCCTTGAGGTTCTTGGTGCGGCGTTCGAGGCGGACACGCAGGCCGTCGGCGACCAGGTCGCGCTTGAGAGCGACCAGTCGGGCCGGATCGGCCTCTTTGTCGTGCACGAGCACGACCGCCAGATCAGCGGATGCGGTATCCGCTTCAAGCAGGTCGACGATGCGTTCAAAGCCGATCGAGAATCCGCAGGCGGGCACGTCGGTGCCGAGGAACCGGCCGATCATGCCGTCATAGCGGCCGCCGCCGCCGAGGGAATAGCCGAGGGAGGGGTGCGAGATCTCGAAGATGGTGCCGGTGTAATAGCCCATGCCGCGCACCAGGGTGGGGTCGAAGACCAGGTCGACGCCGGGGAGGGCGGCGCGCAGGGCGGCGAGGTCGGCGAAGGCTTTCGGGTCGAGCCAAGCCGGCGCAGCGCCGTCGAACAAGCCGTCGCCCAGGGCCCAGCCGCCGGTGCCAAGCTCGGTGAGCAGCGCGGCGAGGCCCGGCGCATCGATGCCGAGGGCACCGAGTTCGGCCGCGACACCGTCGACGCCGATCTTGTCGAGCTTGTCGATCACGATCAGCGCCCGCTCGGTCAGCTCGGCGGCGACGCCCCAGTGGGCGAGCAGGGCGCTGAGGATGCGGCGGTCGTTGATGCGAATGGAGCAGCCCTCGAGGCCGAGCAGATCGAGCGTCGCGGCCGTGGCGGTGATCAGTTCGATCTCGGCGAGCGCGCCGGCCTCACCGATGATGTCGATGTCGCACTGCATGAACTGGCGGTAGCGGCCCTTCTGCGGCCGTTCGGCGCGCCAGACCGGTGCGATCTGAATCGACCGGAACACGGTCGGCAAGCTCGCACGGTGAGTGGCGTAAAACCGGGCGAGCGGCACCGTCAGGTCGAACCGCAGGCCCAGGTCGGCCAGCGACAGAAGGTCATCCTGCTCGGCCGCCACCGCAACATCCGCTGGGCTGAGCCCGCGCTTGAGCACCGCGAAGGCGAGTTTCTCGTTGTCGCCGCCGAGCCCGGAGTGCAGGCGGGCGGAGTCTTCCATGACCGGGGTTTCGATCTCGTCGAAGCCGTGCGCACGAAAACTCTCGCGAATAATGCCGAGCGAGCGTTCGCGGAGGGCCTTGTCGGCGGGGAGAAAATCGCGCATGCCGCGCGGCGGGGTCACTGCAATAGCCATGGGGTAATTCTCTCAGCATGCCGTGGATGCGATTCACCGTCCGCTCCTGAAATTGGCCGCGCCCTAGACTCGGGGGAACAAGTGGGGGTGTGAATGTCGGTCGCGACTTTTTCCGGCGAGACGGACGTGACGTCGAGCGGCGTCGCGGTGACCGGGGTCAGTCGGTCATTTGGCAGTGTGCTGGCGGTGGTGGATGCGTCGCTCGTTGTGCCGGCCGGGTCGGTGACGGCGTTGATCGGACCGAACGGCGCGGGCAAGACGACCCTGCTGCTCATGCTCGCCACGTTGCTCACACCGTCGACGGGCAGCATCCGCATCAACGGGCACGACCCGGTCACCGAACCCGAACGGGTGCGCGCCGTCACGGGCTGGATGCCGGACGCCCTGGGTTCCTGGCCGAGCCTCTCCGCCCGTGCCGCCCTGCAGACCACCGGGCGCATGTACCGAATGACCCGCGAGCAAGCCGCCGTGCGCGCCGACGAACTGATCGCGCTGACCGACCTCGGTGATTTTGCCGATCGACCCTCGCGGGTACTGTCCCGCGGTCAGAAACAACGCCTGAGCCTGGCGCGGGCGCTCGTGCACTCCCCGGGCGTGCTGCTGCTCGACGAACCGGCGTCCGGTCTCGACCCGGCCGCGCGCGCGTCGTTGCGCCAGCTGCTGCGTCGCCTGGCCGGCGACGGCACCGCCATTTTGGTGTCGAGTCACGTCCTCGCCGAACTCGACGAGATTGCGGATGCCGCGGTGTACCTCGCCGCCGGACGCACGGCGAGCCCGGAGCAGGTGGCCGCGGCGGGCGCGAGTGCCAGATCCTGGCGCATCCGTTCCCTGGATGAGGTGGCGCTGGAACGTGCCCTCGCCACTCCCGGAGTGGTCGGCGCGCTCGTCACTGTGCGCGGCGTCGACCAGCTCGGCACTTTGGTGCAGGTGGAGAACGAGGCCTCGGCGGCCGCTCTGCTGCACAATCTGGTGCTGAGCGGGGTTCCGGTCTGCGATTTCGGACCGGCCGTCGGCAACCTCGAACACACCTTTCAGGACCTCACCCGGTCGACCGGTGGGGAGTCGACGAAATGACCCACTCACGGGTGTTCTTCTCCGGGCTCTGGCTCATCGTCACCCTCGAACTGCGTCAGCGCGTGCGTGGAGCCTCGTGGTACGTATTGCTCGGCGTCTTCATGCTGCTCGTCGGCGTGGTCACGTTTCTGCTCTGGCTGGCGACCTCGGCCTGGCTGTCCGGCGGCGGCGGCGTGTTCTCCACCATCATCTTCTTCGTGCTGCTGCTCGGCACGCTGGTCTCTCCGGCGCTGTCGGGCAATGCCCTCAACGGCGATCGGGATGCCGGCACCCTCGCCACGACGCAGGTCACGCTGATCAGCACCAGGCAACTCGTGCTCGGCAAGTTTCTTGCCGCCTGGATCACGGCCCTCGCCTTTCTCGCGGCGGCGCTGCCGTTTCTCATCTTCGCGGTCGTGCTCGGCGAAGTCTCGTTCGGCACCATCGCCGTGTCGGTGCTCGTGCTCGCGGCCGAGCTCGGCGTCATTGCCGCCGTCGGAGTCGGACTCTCCGGCATTCTGACCCGGCCGCTGTTTTCGATCGTGCTGACCTATCTGGTCGTCGCGGCACTCAGCCTCGGCACCCTCATCGCGTTCGCGCTGCTCGGCACCGCCACCCAACAGCAGGCGACGAATGTGAACTACTACGTGGTTTCGTCGACGTTCGACGAGGCCACCGGCGAGCAGTCGGACATCGTCTGTTCCACGGCCGAGACGACGACCCAAAACGTGCCGCGCTTCGACTACTTCTGGTGGATTCTCGCCGCGAACCCCTACGTGGTGGTCGCGGATGCCGCCCCCGGCAGCTTCAACGACGCCGGCTACCCGACCGACCTGTTCGGCCAGATCGCCGTCGGCGTGCGCAGCGCCCAGTCGCCGCCGGAGTTGTACACGGAGTTCAACGGCTGCGACGAGGCCGCCCAGAGCAGCTTCAGCGACAGTGGCGCCTTTTCCGGTGAGGCCTTCGACCGGGGGCCGACCGCACAGCAGACCTACGACGGCGCGGTGCCGAGCTGGTTCATCGGCCTCGCCATACACCTGCTGCTCGGCGCGGGCGCCCTGCTCTGGGCATGGCGCCGCACGCGCACCCCCGCGACCCATCTCCCCGCCGGCAGCCGCATCGCCTAACCCTCCGTACTGATCCGCGTTAGGAGGGGAGGGCGATTATTCCGGCGTCGAAGGATTCGTCCAGCGGAGCGCCGGGCGCCTGGACTCCCTCGGCTCCGCGAATTTCGCCCTGCAGGTCGCGCACTGCGGCGCGCAGCGCGCGCTCGGCGTCAAGGCCCTGCGCCCGAGCGGATGCCACGATCGCCAGCAGCAGCGGGCCCAGATCGGCTTCGGATTCGATCGGAAGCGGGAAGCCGGCATCCGCTTCGATCAGGCCGATCTTTTCGGCCCGACCCAGCACCTTGTCGGCGAGGGCGAGGGCCGGCATACCACCCGGAATTCCGTCGAGCACGCTGGTGCGGCCCGGCTTCTCCGCGGCTTTAAAACCGTCCCAGGCAGCCGAAACCTCCGCCGCGGTGTCGAGGGTGACATCGCCGAACACGTGCGGGTGTCGCCCGACCATTTTCTCGGTCAGGCGGGCAGCGACATCCTGAATGTCGAAGTTCTCCTCCGGCGTGTGCGCGGCCAGGTCGGCGTGGAACAGCACCTGGTAGAGCACATCGCCGAGTTCCTCGAGCAGGTCGTCGCGGCTGCCGTCCTCGATCGCCTCGATCAGTTCGTGCGTCTCTTCGACCAGGTGGCGCACCAGCGAGGCGTGGGTCTGGTCGGCGTCCCACGCGCAGCCGCCGGGCCCGCGCAGCCGCGCGACGGTGACGATCAGGGTGTCGAGAGGGCTGGATTGCATCGTTGTCTGCCGAGCGGATGCCGCATCCCGGTCATTTTCGTCGGCCGGCGGAGTCGATCGGGTAGCGTTGGCACCGGACACAGCGCCGGACACGGAGCCGGAGGAAAACACGGGGTTGGTCATGGTCGGCACTCCTGGATCGGTTCCATCGTCCCTCCATCGTAGGCGGGCTACCGATGATCGCTCAGGTACGTCGTGTATTCTGGTCCATGGTGAGCCGGGAAGTCTGGTCGGCACATGTATGTTCGCGCCCAAAAGACCAGGGGATTTTAAATGACCGAACCATCCAACCTGCCAGCTTCGAAGGCCACCCCGTCGACCGCCACCGTGCTTCGCCGCGGCAGCCACAACGAATTCGTGCGGATCTCGCGCATTCTGCGCAAGGAAACCGTCGGAGGCGCCATTCTGCTCGCCGCGACCGTGGCCGCGCTGATCATGGCCAACTCCGGCTTCTCCGACGCCTACTACGCCTTTCGCGACTACAAAATCGGCTACGCCCCCTGGCACCTCGAGCTGAGCCTCGGCGCCTGGGCGGCCGACGGGTTTCTCGCCATCTTCTTCTTCCTCGCCGGACTCGAACTCAAACGCGAATTTGTCGCTGGGGACCTGCGGAGCGTGAGCCGGGCCATCGTGCCGGTGGCGGCCGCCGTCGGCGGAGTGATCATTCCCGCGCTCATCTATGTGCTGATCAACCTCGAAACCGGGGCTGAGACGCTGCGCGGCTGGGCGATTCCCACCGCGACCGACATCGCCTTCGCCCTCGCCGTGCTCGCCGTGATCGGGTCGAAGCTGCCGGCCGCGCTGCGCATCTTTCTGCTGACCCTCGCTGTCGTTGACGACCTGCTCGCCATCGCCATCATCGCTTTCTTCTACACGACGGACATGAATGTTCCGCTGCTGCTGCTCGCCATCGTGCCCCTCGCCCTGTTCTGGGTAATCACCCACCGGTTCTCCTACTTCTTCAAGAACAAGGCGTGGGCAGCCTGGGTCATTTTGCTGCCGCTCGGTTTCATCGCTTGGGCGCTCGTGCACGGCTCCGGTGTGCACGCCACCGTCGCCGGTGTGCTCCTCGGCTTCGCGGTGCCGGTCTTGCGCAGCAAGCGCAGCGGCGGCCCCGACGCCGGGCCCGGTCTGGCCGAGGTGCTCGAGCACCGCATTCGCCCGCTCTCGAGCGGTTTCGCGATTCCGGTGTTCGCGTTCTTCTCCGCCGGCGTCACCCTCGGCGGCGCCGAGGGTCTGTACCAGGCCATCACCGACCCGGTAGCTGTCGGCATCGTCGTCGCTCTCGTGGTCGGCAAGCCGATCGGGGTGTTGCTGGCCACCTTCATCGTGACCAAAACCACCAAGGCAACCCTCGACCCCGACCTGGCCTGGATCGACGTCATCGGCGTGTCCCTGCTGGCCGGCGTCGGCTTCACCGTGTCCCTGCTGATCAGCGAGCTCGCCTTCGGCCAGGGCAGCCCGCACGACGATCACGCCAAGGTCGCCATCCTGGTCGGTTCGCTGCTCGCCGCCCTGCTGGCCACCGCGATCCTGCGCTCCCGCAACCGTCACTACGGTCGCATTGCCGATAAGGAAGCCATCGACAGCGACAGCGACGGCATCCCGGATGTGTACCAGACGGAACAGCCGTCGAAGGGCTAAGCATCCGCTGACTCAGACAGCACCGTCGTTCCTGCAACGACAGTGCTGTCTGCGTTAACGGTTAAGTGGCGGACAGAACGGCCGGCGGGAAGATCGCGGTCAGCAGCGACTTGGTCCACTCGATCAGGGCGTTGTCATCCAGCGGCTCACCGTTCGGCCGTGGCATCGGCACGCTGAGCGCCCCAGTGGCCGACACGTAACGTGAGCCGGGATACATCCGCTGCAACCGGATTTGAATGGAGTCGGCCAGATCGGCCGGAGCAACCCGCAGGTTCGACCCCATGGCGACGACCTCGCTGAGGTTCGCCTGCTGCGCCTGCCAGCGCAGCCGCGACACGGCCACCAAGTTCTGAACCGGCCCCGGCGGTTCGCCGTAACGGTCGGTGAGTTCCTCAACCACGAGGTCGATCTGGTCGTCGGCCGCCGTCGGCGAGCTCGCGCTGGACAGCTTCTGGTACGCCTCGAGACGCAGCCGCTCACTGTCGACGAAGTCGTGCGGAATGTGCGCGTCCACCGGCAGCTCGAGCCGCAGCTCGGTCTGCCCCTCGGCGACATCGCCGCGGAACGTCGACACGGCCTCGCCGATCATGCGCAGGTACAGGTCGAAGCCGACGCCCGCGATGTGCCCGGCCTGTTCGCCGCCGAGCAGGTTTCCGGCACCGCGAATCTCCAGGTCCTTCAGGGCCACCTGCATACCGGCACCGAGTTCGTTGTTCGCCGCGATCGTGGCGAGCCGATCGTGCGCGGTCTCCGACAGCGGCTTGTTCTCGTCGTAGAGGAAGTAGGCGTAGGCCCGCTCACGCCCACGACCGACCCGGCCGCGCAGCTGGTGCAGCTGGCTCAAGCCGAACTTGTCGGCCCGGTCGATGATGATCGTGTTCGCATTGTTAATGTCGAGGCCGGTTTCGATGATCGTGGTGCAGACCAGAATGTCGAACTTGCGCTCCCAGAAGTCGCCGACCACCTGCTCGAGCTGAGCCTCGGGCAGCTGCCCGTGCGCGATCGCGATGCGCGCCTCCGGCACCAGTTCGGCGAGCTCCGAGGCGATGCGGTTGATGCTCGTGACGCGGTTGTGCACGAAGAAGATCTGACCCTCGCGCAGCAGTTCCCGACGGATGGCCGCAGCCACCTGCCGTTGCGAGTAGGGTCCGACAAAGGTCAGGATGGGGTGCCGGTCTTCGGGCGGGGTGGCCAGGGTCGACATTTCGCGAATTCCGGTGACCGCCATCTCCAGCGACCGCGGAATGGGGGTCGCACTCATCGCGAGAATATCCACGTTGGTCTTGAGCTTCTTCAGGGCGTCCTTGTGCTCGACACCAAAGCGCTGTTCCTCGTCGATAATGACCAGGCCGAGATCTTTGAAGATGATCGACGGCGACAGTAGCCGGTGCGTGCCGATGACGACGTCGACGGTGCCGTCGAGCATTCCGGCGATCGTCTCGCGCGACTCCTTGTCGGTCTGGAATCGGGACAGGGCGCGCAGGTGAATTGGGAACCCGGCGAAGCGCTCCTTGAACGTTTCCATGTGCTGGCTGACCAGCAGCGTGGTCGGAACCAGCATGGCCACCTGCTTGCCGTCCTGCACGGCCTTGAATGCGGCACGAATGGCCACCTCGGTTTTGCCGAAACCGACGTCGCCACTGAGCAGCCGGTCCATCGGAATCGGCCGTTCCATGTCGGCTTTGACCTCGTCGATCGTCGTCAGCTGGTCGGGGGTCTCCACGAATGGGAAGGCTTCTTCGAGCTCGCGCTGCCAGGGGGTGTCCGGACCGAAGGCGTGACCCTTGCTCGCCATCCGCGCCGAATACAGCTTGACCAGCTCGACGGCAATGTCGCGCACCGCCTTGCGTGCCTTGGTCTTTGCGCTCGACCAGTCGCTGCCGCCCATCTTGCTCAGGGTCGGCGCCTCCCCGCCGACATACCGGGTGACCAGGTCGAGCTGGTCGGTCGGAACATACAGCCGGTCGCCGGCGTGGCCGCGCTTGGACGCCGCATATTCCAGCACCAGATATTCGCGGGTGGTCTTGACCGGGTTGCGCCCGCCGCTCGACACCTCGCGCTGGGTCAGTTCGAGAAAACGACCGATGCCGTGCGTCTGGTGCACGACGTGGTCACCGGCGACCAGCTGCAACGGGTCGACGACATTCTTGCGGCGGCTCGCGAGCTTCTTGATCTGCCTGGCCGAGTAGCCGACGGTGCGCCCGTAAAATTCGCTCTCGCTGATCAGGGTGAGTTTGCTGGTCGGGAGCTCAAAACCGTGATCGACGGATGCCTTCAACAGGTAAGCGATACCGGCCTCCGGTTCCAGCGGCCACACGTCTACGACGCGCACCGGAAGTTCGCGCTCGGCCAGAACCTGCGCGGCCCGCTCGACCAGCCCCGCCCCCTGGGCGACGATACCGACGACCCAGCCGTCGTGCAGCCGGGAGGCGACATGACCCACGGCCCCGTCGACGCTGCCGGCGAAGGTGGGGACGGCATCCGCTTCGATGCGGATGGTGAGCAGTTCGTCCATTTCGAGGTGTTCGGGCAGAACCGCCTCGTCGGTCGGCGCCGCCTGGAACGTGCTCAGGGTCCACCAGTGGTGGCCGGACGCCGGTGCACCGGGAGCCGAATATTTGACGCTGTCGCGCAGGCGGCCGAGAGTGAGAAAGTCGCCGGATTCGAGGTCGATCGGCGCGTCGGCACCGGCCGTGGCAGCGCTCCAGGCGGCACCGAGAAACTCCCGGTTGGTCTCGGCGAGGCTGATCGCGCGGCTTGCGACGCGCTCCGGCGAGATCACGGCGACGGCAGCGTTGCTCGGCAGGTAGTGCGTGACCGGCACCAGCCGGTCGACCAGGGCGGGGGCGAGGCTTTCCATGCCCTCGACCGGGATGCCCTCGGCGATCTTGGCGAGCAGACCGGACAGGCTCGGAAATTCGTGCTGCATTTCCTGGGCGCGCTGCCGCACGGCAGGGCTGAGTAGGAGTTCCCGGCTCGGCGGCAGGCTGACGGATGCGACCGGTTCGGGCAAGGACCGTTGGTCGGCGACGCTGAACAGGCGAATCTGCTCGACCTCGTCGCCGAAGAATTCCACCCGGTAGGGGTGCGAGGCGACCGGCGGAAAGACGTCGAGAATACCGCCGCGCACGGCGAACTCGCCGCGCCGGGTGACCATGTCGACGCGGGCGTAGGCCACATTGACCAGCTGCAGCACGATCGCCGAGAGGTCGTGCCCGCGGGCTCCGACCGTCAGTTCGATCGGTTCGTAGTCGGTGAGGTTGTCGGCGACCGGCTGCAGGGCGGCTCGCACCGAGGCGACGACGATAAGCGGATGCCGCTCGCGCGCGTCCTGCTCCTGCCACTCGCGCATCCGCCGCAGGGCGTGCAGGCGCTTGCCGACGATCTCGGCGCTCGGGCTCAGGCGTTCGTGCGGGAGGGTTTCCCAGGCTGGAAAGTCGATGATCTCCGCGCTCGTGGCGAAGCAGCCGAGGTTCTCGCGCAGCGCCTCGGACTCGCGGCCGGTCGCGGTGATGACGAACAGCGCCTGAGCATCATCGCGGCGCAGGTCGAGCAGCGCGGCGAGCAGCGGGGCACGTATGCCCTCGGTCAGACTGAAATCAGCATCCCGGCTGGCATAGGCGAGGGCGTTGTCGAACGTGGAGGCGCGCGCGAGCGCTGCGATTAAGCCCTGAAGGATCACTGAACGAGTCTACCTACGCGGGCGAGTGGAACTTCTGTTGGGCCGCCACGACGCCGTCGGTGGCGATCAATTCGATCGCGTCGGCGGCATCCGCTATTAAAACGGGCAGAATGCTGCGCTCGGCGGCTGCGAAGTCGTGCAACACGAAGTCGGCCGCGTTCTGACGGCCCGGCGGCCGGCCGATGCCCATGCGGATGCGAATGAACTCGTTGCTTCCGGTGGCCGCAATAATGTCGCGCAGGCCGTTGTGGCCGCCGTGACCGCCGCCAACCTTGATCTTGAGGGTGTCGAAGGGCAGGTCCAGGTCATCGTGCACGACGATGAGGCGGGAAATGGGCAGCGAGTAGAAGCTCAGCAGCGCGGCGACCGGGCTGCCGGAGACGTTCATAAACGTGGTTGGCTTGGCCAGCACCAGCTTGGGTGCGCCGGGAGCCAGTCGCCCCTCGGCGACCAGGGCGGCGGTTTTGTGACGCTTGAAATTCGCGGGCAGACGATTGGCGAGTTGCCCTGTGACCATCTGCCCGACGTTGTGGCGGTTGCCAGCGTAGTCGGGCCCGGGGTTACCGAGCCCGACTACGAGCCACAGGTTCGTATCCAGGGGAATCCTCCGCCTAAGTGTTGGAAAACCCCGCGAGAACCGAGTGAAGATAATTGTTACGCGGCGGGCGGCGTGGCGGCCGGGGTGCCAGCAGTGATGACCTCGGTCTCCTCGGACTCGTCCTCGCCACGCGGCGTGTGGACGTAGATGACCAGGGTCTCGGGGTCGGACACGAGCACGGCGCCAGCGGGCAGCGTGACGTCCTTGGCGTGCAGCTGCGCGCCGTCTTCGAGGCCCTCGATCGACAACTGGAGGTTCTCGGGGATGTCGGTGGCTTCAACCTCAAGCAGGAGCGATTTGGTGTCGAAGTCGGCCATGGTGCCGGGGAACGATTCGCCGGTGGTGTGTACGGGGACCTCAACCTGGACCTTTTCACCCTTGCGGACGACGATGAGGTCAATGTGCTCAATGATGGCCTTGACCGGGTCCTTCTGCACGTCCTTGACCAGCACAAGCTGCTTCTCGCCAGCGAGATCGAGCTCAAGAATCATGTTCTTGCGACGCAGCAGCAGACCGATGCGGTGCGAGGGCAGCGACACGTGCACCGGCTCGGTGCCGTGGCCGTAGATGACGGCCGGGATCAGGCCGAGCACGCGCAGCTTGCGGGCCGCACCCTTGCCAAAGTTTTCGCGCAGTTCAGCGACGACGGCATTTACTTCTTTTTTAGCCATGGTGTTACTCCTAGCGGGTATAAGACCCAGATCGTGGTCTTCGGGCCGAGGCCCGAAGATGGGGGTACTGATTCAACTCGAACGCATGTCAGCGTGAGGAAAAGCCCAAGGTCTCGTCCGCCGCGTCGATCACGGATGCCGTCAGCCCGGTTGCCCGGGTGACGATATCCCTCGCCGAAGTTCGATTCTCAATCTTACACAGTTTGCGCCGCTCCCGCAGTCCGGGCGTGTCGCCCGCTGTAGCCGTGCCGCCCCAGCCGTTAGGGTCGGAGCATGCCCTCCAGCCTGCACAACCGCGTCGTCGATGCGGTTGGCACCCCCATCGTGGACGGCCGGATGCCGGCCGGGACGGTCATGCTCGCCGATCACATCGCCCTCGACCAGGGCGTCAGCCGATCGGTTGTGCGCGAGGCCGTGCGCGTGCTCGCCGCGATGGGATTGGTCGAATCGATCAAACGGGTCGGCATCCGCGTGCGTCCGCAATCGGGGTGGAATGCTTTCGATCCGACGCTTATTCGGTGGCGATTGGCCGGGCCGGAGCGTGGCGCACAGTTGCGCTCGCTGACCGAGCTGCGAGCATCCGTTGAGCCGATGGCGGCCGAGCTGGCGGCCGCACACTGCCCGCAGGCGATGTCGGGCGAGTTGATGACCGTGGCCGCGCAGATGCGCACGGTGGGGCGCGCCGGCGACCTGGAGCGATTTCTGACCCTGGACATCCATTTTCACCGGCTGGTCCTGCACGGCTCCGGCAATGAAATGTTTGCCAAGCTCGACGAGGTGATCGCCGCTGTACTGTCGGGGCGCACCGGCCTCGGCCTGATGCCCGAGAAGCCGCACGAGACCGCGCTGCAGTGGCACGTGGACGTGGCCGATGCCGTGCAGGGCGGGCACCCCGTGCAGGCCCGGGAGTCGATGGAGCTCATTATGCGGCGCACCATCGCTGAGGTGGAAGACTCCTGGGCCGATACCCCTCGGCTGTTCTTCCCAGCCGCGGAATAGTTGGGTCAGAACAGGCTGGCGACGAGGTAGATCGCCAGGGCGATGGTGAATCCGACCACACCAACCAGGGCCTGACCGACGGTCCAGGTCTTCAGAGTAGTCTTGGTGTCCATCTCGAAGAACCGGCTGATCAGCCAGAATCCTGAGTCGTTCACGTGGCCGGCGAAAACCGACCCGGCGGCCAGTGCCAGCACGATCGCGGCCAGCTCGACCGGGTTATAAGTCGAATTGCTCATGACGACCGGCTGCAGCAGGGCGGCGGAGGTGGTCAGTGCAACGGTGGCCGATCCCTGCGCGATCCGTACCACGGCGGCGATAACGAAACCGGCGACGATCACCGGCAGCCCAATGCTGTCGAGCGATTCGGCGATGGCAGTGCCGATACCACTGGCCTGCAACACCCCACCGAACATTCCACCAGCACCCGTGATCAAAATGACGGCGGCAACCGGGCCGAGCGCGCTGTCCACGACGGCCTCGATCAGACCCGACGACTTGCGCTTCTTCCAGCCGAGCAAGATCATGCCGAGGAGAACGGTGATGAGCAGGGCGACCGGGGTCTCGCCGAAGGCGCGCAGTACCTGCACCCAGGCGTCATCGAGCGACACCAGACCGGCTGTCGCTGCCATGTTCAATCCGGTATTGAGAAAGATCAGGCCGATCGGCAGCAACAACAGGGACAGAACGGTGCCGACCTTGGGGGCCGACTCGAATTCCTTGAAGTTGTCGGTCTTGCTGCTGAGAATAGACGGCACGGGAATGTTGTACTGGCGGCCAACGTACCCGCCGAACAAGCGCCCAACGACGAACCAGGTGGGGAGCGCCACGACCAGGCCGAAGATCAGCACCAGGCCGACATCCGCGCCGAGCAGGCCGGTCGCCGCGACGGGCCCCGGGTGCGGCGGAACGAAAATGTGCATGACCGAGAACGCCACGGCCGAGGGAAAGCCGTAGGCGAGGAACGATCCGCCCAAGCGACGGGCGACCGCGAAGATGATTGGTAGCATGACGACCAGGCCGGCATCGAAGAAGATCGGGAAGCCCAGCATCAGGGACGCGACACCGAGGGCCAACGGCGCGCGTTTCTCGCCGAATCTCTTGATCAGGGCATCCGTCAGCACCTGCGCGCCGCCGCTGGTTTCGAGCATGCGGCCGAGCATCGCACCGAGACCGACGAGCAGGGCGACGCCGGCGAGGGTTCCGCCGAATCCATTGAGCAGGGTCGACACCAGCCGATCGGTCGGAATTCCGGTGGCGACGGCTGTCAGGAGGCTCACGATAATCAGGGAGAGGAAGGCGTGCACCTTGAACTTCATAATCAGTACGAGGAGCAGCGCAATGGAGCCGGCAGCAACACCGAGCAGCGCGGGGGTGGACAATACCCAGTTCATGTCAAGTTCGGTCATCAGTGAGCGAGTTCTTCCTGGTTCATTTTTGTAATCATGTTCTGTACGAGTCCGACGATGTCGTCGGGAGTTCTGGTGAGTTCGATCCGCATTCCGGCCTCGTCGGCCGCGAGCGGTTCGAGGGCGGCGAACTGCGAATCGAGCAACGTGGCCGGCATATATTCGTGATTGCGGTGCGTCAGCCGTTCGGCGATCAGGGCCTGATCGCCGTAGAGCTCGACGAAGACCAGGGACGGTACGAGGTCACGCATCAGGTCGCGGTAGCTGCGCTTGAGCGCCGAACACGCCACGGTGAGCGCTTCACCGCCCTCGAGGGCCGCCGCCATGGTCTGGGCGATGTGGGTCAGCCACGGCAAGCGGTCCTCGTCGATCAGCGGATGCCCCGCCGCCATTTTCGCGCGGGCTGCAGCGCTGTGCAGGTCGTCGCCGTCTGCAAAGCGGATGCCGAGGGCATCGGCGATACCGCGGCCGACGGTGGACTTGCCGCACCCCTGCACACCCATGACGACGATGGGCAGCCCGGGGGCGGTCTGGCTGGTATCTGCGCTGTTCGTCTTTGACATTGTGCTCCGCATGCTCGGCCGTTGCTTCATTACATCGGATTAATTCGCGGTTTCATCGCAATAAATCTGATTTCAATCATCAACGCTAACACCACACTGTTCCCGATCAAATTCAGCTTCCGGGCCAGACATGGCCCTCAGGCCCGTGCACTAAAGTTGAAGATGGTCTGTTGAATACAGTCCCAAAGGAGAAAACGTGTCAGAGTCCCGTGCAGCGCAGGCAAATATTGGTGTCGTCGGACTGGCGGTGATGGGCTCGAACCTCGCCCGTAACCTCGCCGGCCGCGAGGGAAACACGGTCGCCGTGTACAACCGCTCCCCTGAGCGAACCCGCCTACTCACGACCGAACACCCGGAAGCGAACTTCGTCGCCTCCGAGAACATCGCCGACTTCGTCGCCTCGCTCACCAAGCCGCGCACCGCAATCATCATGGTGCAGGCCGGTAAGGGAACCGACGCCGTCATTACCCAGCTCTCCGAGCTGTTCGAACCCGGCGACATCATCGTCGACGGCGGCAACGCCGAATTCACCGACACCATCCGTCGCGAGAAGGAGCAGAGCGCCAAGGGCATCAACTTCGTCGGCGCCGGCATCTCCGGTGGCGAAGAGGGCGCTCTCAACGGCCCGAGCATTATGCCCGGCGGTTCGGTCGAGGCGTACAAAACCCTCGGCCCGATCCTCGAATCCATTGCCGCCGTCGTCGACGGTGTGCCCTGCGTCACCCACATCGGCACCGACGGTGCCGGTCACTTCGTCAAGATGATCCACAACGGTATCGAATATGCCGACATGCAGCTCATCGCCGAGGCTTACGACCTGCTCCGCAAGGTCGGCGGGCACTCCCCCGAAGCCATCGCCGACGTCTTCACCGATTGGAACGACGGGGAGCTCAACAGCTACCTCATCGAAATCACCGCCGAGATTCTGCGTCAGGTTGACGCCAAGACCGGAGCCCCGTTCATCGACGTCGTTCTCGACGAGGCCGGCTCGAAGGGAACCGGCGTCTGGACCGTGCAGAACTCGCTCGACCTCGGCGTTCCCGTCGGCGGAATCGCCGAAGCCGTCTTCGCTCGCGCCGTGTCCAGCCACCCGGAACAGCGCGGCCCCGTGCGCGCCACCCTCACGGCTCGCCCCGAGATCGCCGTGGTCGGTCACACCTTCCAGGAAGACGTACGCCAGGCGCTCTACGCCTCGAAGATTGTTGCCTACGCGCAGGGTTTCGACGCGATCATCGCCGGAGCCAAGAAGTACGGCTGGAACATCGACAAAGGCGCCATCGCCACCATCTGGCGCGGCGGTTGCATCATTCGTGCCCAGTTCCTCAACCGCATCGTGGATGCCTACAACAACGACCCGTCGATCCCGAGCCTGCTCGTCGACCCGTACTTCGCCGAGGCCATTGCCTCCGGTGAAGCCGCGTGGCGCCGCGTCGTCTCGACCGCCGCACTGTCGGGCATCCCGGTTCCCGGTTTCGGTTCGAGCCTGAGCTACTTCGACTCGCTCGCGAGCGAACGCCTTCCGGCCGCGCTCGTGCAGGGACAGCGCGACTTCTTCGGCGCGCACACCTACCACCGCGTAGACATGCCCGGCACCTTCCACACGCTGTGGTCGGGCGACCGCAGCGAGATCGCCACGGAAGCGTCGACTCACTAGGCCCGCAGTTCTGCCGGCCGGCAGTATCCACTTATATAACGGATGCTGCCGGCCGTTTTGTCTACCCGGGTCGCTTCACACCCACGTCTGGAATACTTGGACTCCCCATGACTGACAACCACCCCGAGCTCTCCGGTTACGAGCCGAACGACAACTACCGTCCGCTGCGCGGCAAGCACTTCACCGCAATTTTGCGGGTCGCTGTCGTGCTCGGGCTCATTGCCCTGGTGGTGCCGGGCGTGCTCACGACCATGCGGGTCGCCTCCGACACCGCGGCCAACGCCTGCGTGGCCGCGGTGGCCCAGTACTATCCCTTCGCCGTCGACTTCGATGCCCGCTTCGACCTGACCGGACCCGGCGGATTCGGCTGGCAGTGTTATGCGATCGACCAGAACGAGCGCGACACTTTCGTCACGCCGCTCGGCATCATCCCCGCCGCGCCGCGCCAGCTGGCCCCCGCCACCCGCACCTAGCTGCGCTGCGCAGGACTTGCGCCAGTGCGCGGGAGTTCGGCCTCCCGCGCAGCGGCGGAACTCCCGCGCTGGGTGAAACGGATGCCTGCTGCAGCATCCGTCGGAACTTGGTTGCCGAGCCGTGAGTTCTGACCCGAAAATGACGCAAAACGGCCGCGAACTCACGGCTCGGCGATCAAAACTCACGGCTCGTCGAGGCAGCCGCCACGAGATGCCACCTTCGGCCCCATGTACTGCCCAATGCTCGAGGCGGGGCACGGAAAACGCGCGAATCTCTGCGAAACGCAGCAGGCAGCATCCGTTGTTGGCGCACTTAACGCCGTTAATAGAACGGGAGGCAATGGCCGCAGCCACCGCCTCCCGAGATCAGCCCGTCAGGCGCGTGAAACCTACGCGGCACCGTCGAACATCGAGGTGACCGAACCCTCGTCGAAGACCTCATGGATCGCGCGCGCGAGCAGCGGAGCGATCGGCAGCACGGTCAGGGTGGGGAAGCGCTTCTCCGGCGGGATCGGCAGCGTGTCGGTCACGACGACGGCGCTGATGGCCGGGTTCTGCAGCATGTCGACGGCCGGGTCGCTGAACACGGCGTGGGTCGCGGCGACGACAACGCCGATGGCGCCGGCCTCACGGAGGGCTTCGGCGGCCAGGGCGATGGTGCGTCCGGTGTCGATCATGTCGTCAACGAGCAGGCAGACGCGGCCGCTGACCTGGCCGACGATCTCGTGCACGGAGACGCGGTTCGGCACGAGCGGGTCGCGACGCTTGTGGATGATGGCCAGCGGCACACCGAGGCGGTCGCTCCAGATGTCAGCGACGCGCACGCGACCCATGTCGGGCGAGACTACGGTGAGGGTGGCCGGGTCGAGCTTCTCGCGGAAGTGCTCGAGCAGCACCGGCATCGCGAACAGGTGGTCAACGGGGCCGTCGAAGAAGCCCTGAATCTGGGCCGCGTGCAGGTCGATCGACATGATGCGGTCGGCGCCGGCGACCTTGAACAGGTCGGCGACGAGGCGGGCCGAGATCGGCTCGCGACCGCGGCCCTTTTTGTCCTGGCGGGCATAGGGGTAGAACGGCGCGACCACCGTGATGCGCTTGGCCGAGGCACGCTTGAGGGCGTCGACCATGATGAGCTGTTCCATCAGCCATTCGTTGATCGGCGCGGTGTGCGACTGGATGACGAAGGCATCCGAGCCGCGCACGCTCTCGTCGAACCGGGCGTACAGTTCGCCGTTGGCGAAAGTACGTGCGTCGGTGTGGAGCAGCTCAGAACCAAGCTCCGTGGCGATATCGAGAGCGAGCTGCGGGTGTGCTCGCCCCGAAACCAGTACTAGTCGTTTGTCGCCGCTGGTCTTGATTTCCGACACTTATTCTCCAGTCTCTGTGGTGCTGCTCGCTGCGGCTGCTGTCGCCGCAGCTGTGCCGGCCCGGTTGGTCTCGACCCAGCCGTCCATATTGCGTTGCGGGGCCACGTTAATGGCCAAAGCGCCGGCCGGAACGTTTTTGCGAACGACCGTGCCAGCCCCCGTATACGCCCCGTCTCCAATTGTAATCGGGGCGACGAACACGTTGTGCGACCCGGTGCGCACGTGCGACCCGATCGCCGAGTGGTGTTTGGCCACTCCGTCATAGTTGGCGAATATTGTTCCGGCGCCGATATTGGATTCGACCCCGACCGTGGCATCGCCAACGTAGCTCAGGTGCGGAACCTTGCTGCCCGCGCCGATCTGGGCGTTTTTGGTCTCGACGAAGGCACCGATCTTGCCATCGGCACCGAGCACTGTGTTCGGGCGCAGATATGAGAACGGGCCGACGGATGCCCCGGCCTCGATCACCGCGAGGGTCGCGTCTGTACGGTTGACGCGCGCGCCTTCGCCGATTTCGCAGTCGCGCAAGGTCGTGTCCGGGCCCACGATGGCGCCGGTGGCCACGACGGTGGCTCCCTCAATCTGGGTGCCCGGCAGCAGAGTGACGTCGGCTGCGAGCACGGCCTTAAGGTCGATCCAGGTCGTGGCCGGGTCTTGCACGGTCACGCCGGCCAGCTGCCAGCCGCGCACGATCAGGGCGTTGAGCTTCTGCGCGGTGTCGCCGAGCTGGGCGCGGTCGTTGATGCCGGCGACGATCCATGCATCGGCGACGGGAACGGCGCTCACCTCGGAGCCGGCCCGGCGCAGCAGTTCGATCACATCGGTGAGGTACTTCTCACCCTGCGCGTTCGCGGTGGTGAGCTGCGCGAGCTGTTTGCGCAGCTCGGCCAGGCCAAACAGGTAGACACCGGCGTTGATCTCGGTGACGGCCAATTCGGCATCCGTCGCATCTTTTTGCTCGACGATGCGGTCGAAAACACCCTCGACCGAGCGGATGATGCGGCCGTAGCCGGTCGCATCGTCGGGGTAGGCGGAGAGTACGGTGCCGGCGGCGGCACCGGTACGGTGCGAGGCGATGAAGGAGGCGAGCGTGGAGGCGTTCAGCAGCGGCACGTCACCGTTAATGACGAGCACGTCACCGTCCCAGCCCGCAGGAAGCGCGGCGACGGCCTGCTCGACGGCACGACCGGTGCCGGGAATCTCGTCCTGGTCGATGATGGTGCTCTCCGGCAGGTCCTGCGCGACGACAGCGGCGAGCAGGTCGCGCTCGTGCCGCACGACGGTGATGACGTGGGCGGCGTCCAGTGCGCGCGCGGTCGCGAGAACGTGACTGACGATGGGCACCCCGGCCAGCGGATGCAGCAGCTTTGGCAGGCTGGACTTCATGCGGGTGCCCTGGCCGGCGGCCAACACGATGATGGCGAGGCGGGCGTCTGTCACAGGATTCCTAACGCATTTGGTGAAGAAAGTGAGGGCTCCGCCACCAGGATTCGAACCTGGACCGAACAACTCCAAAGGTTGCCGTGCTGCCGTTACACTATGGCGGACCATGCTGACCGGGGCCAGCAACCTGTCAAGTCTGCCAGATTCCGGCGGCCAGCATGCACCGCTGGCACCTGCAAGAGGCCTCTGGGCGAAGAAAGCACCCGGTAAGCGGGATAATGGAGCAATGCCTGGCCATGATGAAGTCGATCGAATCGTTGATTCGTGGCTGCGTGAACGGCCCGATCTCGACTTCGCGCCGCTGCAGGTGCTCAGCCGCGTCGCCCGGCTGTCCAAGCATCTCGACCGTGCCCGCCGTACCGCATTCTCCCGTTCGGAGCTCGCGTCCTGGGAATTCGACGTATTGTCGGCCCTGCGCCGGGCCGGCAGTCCCTTTGAGCTCAGCCCGAAGGCCCTGCTGCAGCAGACCCTGGTCTCAAGCGGCACCATGACGAACCGCATCGACGGGCTCGTCGAACGCGGGCTCGTGAAGCGCCGCTCCGCACCGAACGACGGTCGCGGAATCCTGGTGGGCATGACGCCCGCCGGCCTCAGCCGAGTGGATGCCGCGATCACCCGGCTGGTCGAAGCCGAGGCTGCTCTGCTCGCGACCCTCTCGGTGAGCGACCAGGAGCGCCTGGCCGGCCTGCTGCGCAAGTTGAGCCTCGACTTCGACTAAGCGCCGGCGCCAGCGCGGCCGTTTGCTGCACGCGCGGCAAGCGGATGCCCGCCCGCCGGCATCCGCTTGCCGCAGCCAGAAACCGGCTGGTTATCCAAACCGACCGTTGACGTAGTCGGCGGTGCGGCTGTCGATCGGGTCACCGAACATGGCGTCGGTGGAACCGTGCTCCACGATGCCACCGGGCGTGCCCTGGGCAGCCAGAAAGAAGGCGCAATTCTGCGATACCCGCTGCGCCTGCTGCATATTGTGCGTCACAATCACGATCGTGACCTCCTGAGCGAGCTCCAGCATGGTCTCTTCGATCACCCGGGTCGACGTCGGGTCGAGCGCGGAACACGGTTCGTCCATCAGCAGGATGCGCGGGGTAACCGCCAGTGATCGGGCAATGCACAAGCGTTGCTGCTGTCCGCCGGACAACCCGCTTCCCGGCGAGCGGAGTCGGTCTCGCACCTCCTTCCATAACCCGGCCTTGGTGAGGCAACTTTCAACGAGGTAGTCCTTTTCGGCACTCGATGCCCTGGTACCGGTGAGAGTCAGGCCCGCAATCACGTTGTCGTAGATGGACATCGACGGGAACGGGTTTGGTTTCTGAAAGACCATACCGATGCTCTTCCTGGCATCAACGAGCTTGCGTTCTGCGTTGTAGATGTCCTCACCGTCGAGGAGCACCTCTCCGGCGAGGCTGGCCGATGGCACGAGCTCGTGCATGCGATTCAGGATGCGCAGAAACGTGGATTTTCCGCAGCCTGATGGGCCGATCAACGAGGTAATGACACCGGCCGGCATGGTGAGTGACACTCGGTCGAGCACTTGGCGTTCACCGAACCACGCTGAGACGTTGCGGCCTTCCAGGGTGGCCAGCGCTGGGATGTTTGTCTGTTCGGGAGCGGATACTCCCGCTGCTGCGACGCCCCGTGCCGATTCTGAGGAGTCGACCGAACGTCGGCTCCAGGGAGCGCGCGCACGTAGTTGATTCACGGGCGCGTGCAGCCGCCCGACCAGGCTCGAGCGCGACGCCCCCTGCATGGGCAATGTAAGGGTTCGGTCATCGTCGCGGAACAGTGGAGTCATGACCACATCTTTTCTTTAGTGCCCCGTGACTCGGGACGATATGAATAGTTGAAGGAAAAAATACTGGTGGCAGAGCGAGTTAGAGCAGGTTGGGCAGCAGCCGGACGACCTGGTCGGCGACGACCAGACCGCTCAGCACTCCCACCGGGATGAAAACGATCCAGGTCTTCTGTGCGCCAACGCGAGGAATGGACCAGACCACGGCAAATTCGACCAGCAGAAAGAATTGCAGGGCAAAGGCCAGCGCCCATACCGTAGACAGGTCACTGGCAAGTTCCCGCTCGGCCGGACGGAGAGTGGCAAAGGTGGTTTGGCGCTGACCGGCTGGGTGCGTTGTACTGACTAATTCGGCATCCACCCTGGCAATGCCATTGGGCACAAAGGCCAAACCGCGAGCCGTCTCCAGGATGAGACGACCCTGGTCAGCTCGGGGCGATGCCGGAGCCGGATCGCCGGCATACCGAACCCCGATGACCGAGAAAGTCGACTTGCCCTGACCGGTCAGCACGGTGAATTTCTGTCCGGGTCGCAGCTCCTGAATGCGCGCGAACGGTGCACCGTAGGCTGCGGCACGCCCCATCACCACGCTCACTCCCGCTTGGCCGGGGAGCACAGTGTCGCGGCGGTGACCCGGCCCGTTTTGGGTCGTACCCGAGTCCGTTCCCTCTACGATGATTTCGTGAACGTCAAGGGCCGGGATGTCGATGAGTGCAACCGGGGCACCATCGGCGAGCAGCACCTTCTCGACCGTGCCCTCACTGACCGGGGCCGTTCCCTCGGCCAGCTGGAGGCGAAATGTGTCGGTGAGCTGTTGTTGAGCGACGAGGTGTTGGAGTTGTCCAACAACGGTCACCTGCGCCAAAAAGCCGAAGAGAAGCGCGGCGACCATGGCCAGGGAACTCCGAACGAGCCGTTCTCGCGCGGTCAGCACGATCCGCGGGCTCGCCACCGGCGCCGCCCACAGTGGCGGTTTGGTTGGAAGGGTCTGACCCGGCTTCCAGCCACGTGGAGGCATAATCCGCTGGCGCGGCTGTGCTGGGCGGATCGACCGCAGTAGGCGTCGGGTCGACGGCAGGCTGCGCCTGGCACTCATCATGTTGTGGCCTCGACCGAGACTTCAGACGCACCGATTGCCGGCGCATTCTGGCGACGAGACCGCTGCCACGCCAATAAAAAGCGTGCAGCGAAGACAAGTACGCCAAGGATGCCCACAACAAGCATCACGAAGTAGGGGGGCAGGATCACCAGGGTGTCGCGGGTGACCGGAGTTAGCACGGCTCCGTTTACGGTATCTGGCGGAGTGAAGGTCATATGGGCGTTGAGAACGCCCCACTGGCCAACGTCAGACAGAGTGATGCTGACGGTCTTCGTTTGCCCCGGCTCCAGATCAATCACGCGACTGTCGGTGGGATGGGCAACGTCCATTCCAACGGAGTTCTCCAGCCAGAATCGCAAGTCAGCGCTGAGCGGCCACGAGGTGACATTCTTCGCCGTGAACGCGAGGGTGATGTCCCCACCTTCGGGACCAACGACCGACGCTGCGCTGCCAACCAAGCCGCTCAAGTAGAAGACGCCGCCCAAATCAAATGGGACTTCACCCAGTGCATCGGCCGCGGCAGCCGGAGTGTTCGCCACGACTTCAGTCACGCCAACTAACGGGCTGGTGATGCTCCTCACTGACGGGATTATGGACGCCGCTGAGGGTGCCGCGCGCGTCTCCGGCTGTGCCAGGAGTCCACCGGCAGTGATCAGGAATTGTGAAATGATCCAGTCCGCTGCCGTCCCGTCTGCTCTCGTTCCGGTCACCGACACGGTGTGATTACCGGTTTCCAGCCCGGCGGGCAGAGCCACCGAAACGGTGAATGATCCGGCAGCATCAGCGTGACCGCTCGCGAGCAAGACCGGTGTGGAGTTGACGAAAATTTCTATAAACGAGAAAGGCTTGAGGCCTGTGAGGGTGATGACCACCGGCGCGTTCGTCGCTGACGACCCAAACGGCAGGGCGATAGTGGACTGCGGCTCTGTCGCCGTCGCCGAATCAACGACGGGAACACTAATGCCGATACCGCTGTCATCGTTCGCGGCTTGGGCGCCCGATATTCCGGTGCTTGAGCCCAAGAAAACGAGAAGGGCAAGGACACCGACGAGTCGAATTCTTGGGGATCGGCGTTGGTTGGACACAGTCACGTCACTCCCCCCGAGCCTGGCGTCGCGCCTCGGCCTCGGTGTATTCGATCCAGGCGGCGGCACGTTGCGCGCCCCTGAGGCGAGTGAACCGCACTAGGAAATAAATCAGGCCAGTGAGCAACAGGATGATGAGAGCGCCCCACGGAACGACAATCAAGGCGGTGTCCCGACTCGCGGTGGGCAGCACCCCGGGGTTGATGGCTTCTTTGTCGATCGTTGCGGCAAGATTGACCTGCGGATTGAGGTAAATCCACGAACCAACACCTGGCACGGTCATGGTCAGGGTGCGCGTGCTGCCGGGCAGCATCTCGGGAATTTCTTCCCGGCTGATTCCTGATAGCGGAATGCCGAAGATGCCGCGCACTCGCGACACGGTCGTAGCACCGAGCGCCACATTGCCGGTGTTATTGAGCGTCACGGTGAGCTGGGTCTTGCCAGAAAACGGATTCAATTCGGCCTGATAGGACGACGCAATGCTACTAATGGTCAGGCCCGCTTGAAGTGCGCCCTTGACGCGAACGTAGAGACGAATGGCAACCCGTCGGTCCAGCGAAATTTGTCCGGATGGGGACAGCGCGGAGACAATTATGCCGCCGGCATGGTCCCCGGGACGGGCATCAGCGGGCGTCGTCACGGTGAAGGGAATCACCTGGGACGCGCCGGGCTCCAAGGTCGCTGTGATCTGGTCCGCGCCGTTGGCAAAGGTCACCCAGCGTCCGACGTCCACCGGGGATACGCCTCCGTTTAAGAGCGAGAAGGCGCCGTCATCCCCGTTGAAGGCGTCGGTAGCGTAGACGGTGACAGACTGGGCCGTCGTTCCGGTGTTCTGCACCAGGTACTCATCGGAGACCGCCTGTCCCGGATCCATCTGGTAGCTGTAGCGCGAGCGGGATTGGTCGACCCCACCGTCGGCTGAGGGGGCACCCGCAATACCGTCGGACTCGGCTGCCGATGAGCTCATGGCTTGCACCGCTCCCGTTCCCACGGTCAATCCGATGATGAGGAGCGCTCCGGCCAACAGACCGAGAGGGCGTATAAGGCGATGGATCATCACGCTGGACTTTCTCTTTTCTGCACAAATGTCGACAAGTGAAAGCAAAGGAAGAGGCGCCCCACCACCTCTCCCCCTGCTATCGGGATCTTGCTTTTACCGAGGAGTCGTTACTTCGAGACGACCGTGAGGGTGAGGGTCGAGACGTAGGTGCCCGCAGCTTTGTTGGCTGGCGCCACAAACGTGAGGTCGGCGTTGAGCACAGTGTTGCCCACCGTGTTTGCCGCTGCGCCCGACGCGAAGAGCGACGAGTACGTTGCCAAACCGGCGACCTGGGCGGTACCAGCGGTCACGCCGGTCGCTTCGGAGGAGACGATCTTCGGTATCAGACCGAGCTGAGCCTTGCTGATCGTGTTGGTAGCGTCACTGGCGTTGACAAAGTCGGTGACGCTGGAATTCAGGTCCCAACCCTTACGGCTGACGCTACGACCGTCGGCGACGGTCACGTTGCCTAAAGTACCGGTCGTGGTCGACTTGTTGTTGACCAGGGTTGGGGCGGCGAATACAGCCGCGGCACCGACGGGAACGATCAAGCTGAGCACTCCGTCGTTGGCGCCGACAGTCTGGGGCGACATCGCGACGCTGCCGGTAGTGTCGGTGTTGGCGGGGGGCGGCGGCGTCGTCGTGTCTTCCGTCACCGCGGTCATCGTGTAGGAGCCGGTGCCGGCGGTGATGGATGCCGTACGGTAAAACGCTCCGACGATGGTGTTGCCGTTGTTGTTCGTGCACGCGATACCGAGGCTGTACGTTCCACCGTTGGACTTGACCGTGCCGTAGTTACCTGAGGTCAGCGCAACACCGGGGGTCAGGGTTGCGGCGATCACGTCTTTGGTTCCCGGTGCAAATGCGCTATCGCCATAGGCGCTCCACGCAGCCTTCGTCCGTTCGTTTCCGGCCGTTGCCACGAAGATGTAGGCATCATCGGCCGTTGTCGGACAGGTTGTCGGCGCATCGTAGGAGACCTTGTTACCCGAGCCAAAGTTGTCGGCGGTCCAGGTGAAAACCGTCGACGGATCGGTAACGAGGGCAATGTTCGCGTCATAGCTGTACAGCGCTGCGTCAGAACCATTCGGCTGGACCGCGGCCGAGGCAACCGCGGTCGCACCGGCCACGAGGGCCAGGGAGACGAAACCGACTGCTGCAATACGCATTTTCTTATTCATGTACATTTCTTAACCTTCCAGTGCTTAGGGGAATGGATTAAGCGGTCTTGGCAACGCGGAATGCGACGACACCTGCGGTGGGCGCTAGGAAGCCATACTTCTTCTTCACTGCTCCCGAACGCGACACCACGGGCGAGGAATTGGTCAGAGCACTCGATACGGCGGAGTCCATCAGCGTGGCGAGGCCGGCGTCGAACTTGGCGCTTGCCGGGTCAACCCGAGCATTCTCCACGACCAGATAGGTGTCGCGACCCCAGGTGGTGTCGGCGTAGTAGGGAGCGTTCGGAACCATGGACGATCCGGTTCCGGTCACCGGAACGACTCCGGCGACGAGAGAGCCGAGGGTGCCGGTACCGCGCTTGTCGTAGCTGGCGCCGGTGTTCATGGCGATCCAACGGGAAACAGCCATGGGCATGACCGACTCGGCCGTGAGGTTCGTCGCGTCGTGCTCCTGGTCTTCGACGACACAGCCAGCTTCGCTGATCGTCTTCATCAGGGTTTCGGTGGAGCCGATCTTGTTCAGGAAGTCCTTGCGGGTGCCCGAGCCAGCCTGCGGGATGATCGGCGTGACGGTTACGCCACCGATCTGGAAGCCAGCAGAGCACTCGTAGAGGCTCTTCATTTGTGATGCCGTCAAAGTTTCGATGCCGGTTGCCGAACCCTTGTAGGCGTAGGCGATGGCATCGCGGCCGAACGGAACGTACAGCAGTTCTCCCGCGGCGTTGGCCGTGCCACCACTGGATGAGCGGGCAATATCCACCTGACCGGTGATGACCACGCTCGCAGGGCTCCCGACCGTGGCGGACGTATACGCGGCACCGTCAATCGAGCGGCTGAGTGCCTTCACGCCATCGCCGGAACCGTTGGGTCGGCCGAACCTTACTCCGGAAGATTTTGTGGTGATGTAAGGAGAACCAGTGGCGTCAAACGAACCAATGGTGGTGTTGTTGACCGTGGAACGAACGCTCGAGCCTGTGATGGCAGTCCCGTTGGCGAGTGCGTTGACGACGTCTTCGAGGGTGTCGGAACCGACAATCGAGTAGCTGTTGGAAACGGGCTCGGCGTGTGCCGGAGCGGAGATGACGATGCCGGAAACGACAACGCCGACTGTTGCGCAAAGTGCAATAGTCCTCTTCGAAATCACTGTTATGCCTTTCGGTCTCTTACCTTGGAACGGACTCGATCGAGTCCGTTTTTCTCCTAAACCGATCCGACCGGAATGCTGGAGGTCGAACGGTCAAGCCTCAACGCCTCAAAGTCTTCTTCGGAAGCGCGAAATCATGGGGACAGCACCAGCAGCCGCGAGGCCGGATAATAGTCCGGCCGGTATAGCCAGTCCCGCCGGACCTGCCGGAGGGTCCTTGGGGGTGGCCAGCCCGAGCAAAGGTCCGGCGGCATTGCCGGTAACTGCCGGTGTCGTCACGACCGGCGCGGTCTCAGGCGCCATGACGGGTGATTGGACCGAACCCGGCCGGGGTGCGCTGGCCGCCACCGCCACCGCCGCCGATGTTGGGGCGACGTTCGCGACAGCCGCAGGGATCGGGCTGATGCCCTTCTCAATGGCGGTGGCCGCAGTCTGAGCCTGGGATACCCAGCTTGCCGGCAGCGGGGCATACCCCTCGGGCAGTTGCCCAATCTCCGGGCCGGATATCTGTCCGGCACCCACAGCGTAGCGGATCATATTGGCGTACTTGGCACGAAGAACGGCATCGGTCTGCAATGGGTTCAGCGCTGCATAGATTGGCATGGCCAGGGGGTAAGCATTGGATGCCGCGATCGCAGCCGATGAATCCGGATCAAATTCCACAACCTTCGGCTGGACCACAGAAGGTGTCATTGCCGCGGCGGCGGCGGTCAGAGACGACTCCGTTGGTGTGACGTACTCGCCGGCCGGATTCAACAGCGACGCCGTAACGTTTTGATACCGAGCGGCGGAAGCCGTTGTCGTCAACCCGAGAACACCCTGCTCACCAACTAGGCTGCGTGCGGTCTTGGCATATTTCGGCGGCGTGTAGCTGGTGTCCCAACCGCCGAGCAGCTGGCCGTCACCACGGAGGGTCAGATAGGCGCCATTTTCGAAGTCCGAGGTGTAGGGGCGCCAGGTTACGAGATTCACCGGACCCTCCCCATTGGACCCGGTCGTTCCGGCTTTCTCAACGGGGTCCGCCTTGGGAAAATTGTCCCGCGGCAGACTCAGGCCAACCGTGCTCGGATTGACCGTTGCACTCGTGGAATACCACGGGTTCACGATCATGCCCCAGGGATCCGGTGTTCCGGACAGGAAAGCAACGGCGTCCGGATCGCTCAGAACATAACGCCACAGAGCCACGGCTAGGTCTGACCGGCCTGAGGGAATCAGAAGGTCAGCCAAAGACGTACTGTTCAGGTCCTGAGAAGCCCATTCCTCGTCGTTGATCGCGAGAAAGTCACGATCGCGCGTGAGGTTGGCTGGATTTTTACCCTGATCAGCAAAACTGTGGTAATTCACGTGGGTCAGGTCAGCCCCCGGCGGCAGGGACGAAATGTAGGACGACGTTAAGAGCTTCGCCACGAGGCGCGGAGTGAGCTTGAGGCTCGAAAAAGCTTGCGTTTCCCGGTCTTTATATTCTTGTTTGATGCCGTCGATCGGTGTGACGCGGCGGTCGACGGCAAACGAAACGGACAGTCCAGAGATTCCGACGGGAGCGTACTGCAGAGGGTCAGCGGCTCCGTTCAAGAAGTCTGCGCCTAGGGGCCGGGACGTGAGCGCCAGCGGACTGGGCACGGTCTTGCTTGCCTTGAACGCAGCATCCGCTTCATTGCCCGTGCTCAAGACGAAGGCCGAGTTCGTGGTACCCGCGCAGAGGCTGGGCTGCCATGATGCGATCGCACCCCCGATCAGTTCACTGCCCGAAAGTGCGGCTTCGGCCCCACCGATTTCACAGCGGATGCCGACCGGTTTGAAATCTAGCTTGACGGCGACATGATGCTGCCAGGCATCCCAAAACAGACCCGGCCTGGTGATGCTCTTTACGCCGGAGTCGCCGGTGCCGCGGGGGATGATCACGAGCCAGCAGGACTGCCCAACAATGGGTCGACCGCTCACGATGATCGGCTGGCCACAGCCCAAACCCGGCGACTGCATCGACGTTTGAACCTCGAACTTTACGGAACCAGCTCCAGTGTCATCGGCGCCGGCCCATTTGATTTCGTTGGAGGTGAACTGGGTAAAGAACTCGTTCGTATTCACGTCAATGGACGTATCGTGTTTCAGCACGCCTTCGGCATTCGGCGCCACGGACGCGACCGTTTCACCGCTCACAGCCCGGAACGGAATGGACGTGTACGTTGGCACCAATGCGCCGGTGCCCTTGGCCGTGTATTGCTCGTCCTCCGGCGCGATGCTCTTAAGATTGAACGCCTCGTCGTTGGGGTCAGTGACGTTGTCGAGGACGTTGGAGTCGCGGCCGACGTTGGGGAACGCGCCGTACTGGCACGTCGTACGGTCGGGATGTCCCGGGTTCAGTGGGTCCTCGCCCCAGCACTGGGCGATCTGCATGAAGTTTTCGCCGCCAACGCTTCCCTGCGGTCGCACGGATTTTTTGCCTCCGGTCCAACTCACCAGAATTCCCTGGGAGACCAGTTCGCTGGTTTTCGACACCGTCACCGCGAGGTCGGGAAAGGGGGCATTGCCGTAGTCGAGGTCGTATCCCCGGGCGGCAACGGTCACCACACTCGAGGTTGAGGCCTCGGCCGGCGTCGGCAGCAGCGTTGACACCAACGACATCCCCATGCCGACGATCAATCCGACAACCACTCCGGTAGCGCCAGCGCGAGTCGCCGTCGACCTACCCAGGAACAGGCGCCGCTGGCGAGACATCATTGCACTCATTTGGCAACGACCTTGGCCGGCGTGCGCTTTAGCCGAGGCCAGATTAGGGGCGGAAGCAGTGCCGCTGCCAGAAGGAGGACTGCGGCGAAGAGCATGGTCGATTGGCCGGATCCCCACGCGGAGGATGCCAGGGTGAACGGTGAAGCAACCGCAGACCCTGAGATACCGGTTCCGCTAATCAAAGCGCCGTTTTCGTCGTAGCTTGCCGTCACGCCAGCGGTGGCGCCGGCGGCGCCGGCGGCCGCAGCGGTTGCCGGATCCGCTGAGCCGGCCACGGCATTGGACGCGGTCCCGCCGGTGCCCGCACCGGAAATGGGCGTCTCGGCCAAGGATCCGCCCGTGCCAGTGGTGCACTGGTTCGCACCGACCTTGTCGCATTCCGCGGGCTGCGGAGCTGTCAGTGCGAGCTGGTTATTCGACGGGGAGTCGCCCGGCTTGAAAGTCGGGTTGTTGCAGGCGTTGGGATCGGGTGCGGGCGCTGCGCCAGGAATGCGGCCGATCTGGTCAAATCCGGCCAGGACCAGGTTCATAGGTAATGGCGAATAGCCGAGGGCTTCGGCCTGCTGCTGGCCCTCGCACAGCATGTAACTCGCGAAGGCACCGAGCGTGGCGCCCTTCTTCGCGGTGAAGACTCCTCCGGCGACCACTTCGGTCGGCACAATCATGTAGGAGTAGCTCGACAGTGGATAGGTGCGCGGGTCCGTGCTGTTATATACGCCATCCAGAATCTGGGTGAGGTAGTCGGGGCCGGGGGTGGTGTTGATCTGCGCCTGCATCAGGGCGACGGCTACGCTCGGCGCGGTGGGTTCGACATAATATCCGGAGGCGTTCAGCACCTTGGCCACCGGATAACCCGATTCCAAGGCATAGGAGTATTCGACGTAGGTGATGGCACCTTCGCCGTAGTCTTGGCTGACGTAGCCGGCGACGCCGGAGGAACCGCTCTGGCCCTTCATATTGCCGGTGAGTGGATACTGCGAAGTGAGTCCGCACGGGGTCGCCTTGCCAACGGATGCGCAGTACGAGTTCCACAGTGCCGGGTGCTGCTTCGACATCCACAGGGTGAACTGCGCCGTCGAGCCGGAGCCGTCAGAGCGCACGACCGGCACGATGCCTTTGTCCGGCATGGTTAGGCCCGGATTGTCGGTGGCGATGATCGGATCGTTCCATTTGGTGATCACCCCGGTAAATATCTTGGTGATCGTTTCACCACTCAGTCGCAGGTTCGACACCCGCACCCCACCGATCTTCAGGTTGTACATGAAGGAGGAGCCACCGGCCACAATGGGCATGTACGCAAAACCGCGGGTGGGCACCTCCGGGGCCGAACCGTCTTCGGGTTTGGACTGAAAAGGGATCTCACTGACGGCGTAGTCCACGCTGCCGGCGGCAAAATCGCGACGACCGGCCGAGGAACCGACTCCCGAATAGTTCACGGTCATTCCATAATTGGCGGCAACGTTTTTACGCCACTGGTCGAGGGCGTTCTGCGACCACGTCGACCCGGTACCGGTGATCGGATCGTACGTGACTGCCTGGGCCGGAACCACGGTCGCCACGCTCAACGCCACGACGAAGGCCGCAGTCAGCGTTTGGGCTGCGCGCGCCCAGTAATTTTTCCGCGTCACGATGACGACTCCTCTTTCGATGGTGCGGGACGTTCTGGCGTGGAGGGAAGGCCTGGAGCTGGGTCAGGTTCCGGAACCGCGGCCACAGGCTGACGACGGTCCGCCGCAATCGTGATGCGCCGCACGTCTCGAGCGGATGCCTCCAGCACTCGACGCTGCTGACCGTGGGAGAGTTCTCCCGGTCCACGACCACCGATCAGCCGGGCCACCGCGAATAGGGCCAGCACGAGCAGGATTAGAACGGCCGCGGTACCGAAACCGCGGGCAATCATGTTCGGTTCTGGCGACTTGACGAAGTCGAAGACCTGCAGCGGCAACGAGATCATGGGGCCGGAGAACGGGTTGAGATTTGTCACCGCGGTGACTCCGGAGGTCAGCAGCACCGGCGATGTCTCGCCGATGCCGCGCGCTGTGCCGAGAATGACGGCCGTCGCCAGCCCCGGTCGGGCCGTGGGCAGCACGACATGCCAGACCGTACGCCAACGGGTAGCGCCCAAAGCGTACGCCGCTTCACGCAGGTTCCCGGCGACCAGCCGCAGCACAATGTCGGAGGCGCGAATGACGATGGGCAGCATCATGACGGTGATGGCCATGGCTGCTGCAAATCCAGAACGCTGGTGCGTGATCAACACGATGATCGCCGAATACACGAACAGGCCCGCCACAATCGAGGGCAACGCCGTCATGGCGTCGGCAATTGTTCGAACGAACTTCGCGAAGCGGCCACCAATCTCGTTTAAAAACAATGCGGTGAGAATGCCCAGCGGAATGGTGATCGCCAGCGCGATGCTGATCTGAATCAGAGTGCCGAGAACAGCGTGCAGGATTCCACCCGCGGACAGCGGATCGAGCGGGCCAGCCAATTCCATGTTCTCGATGAAGAAGTTGAGGTGCGGCAACGCGTCCTGCCCACGCACCAGGGTGTAAGCGACGACGAAGACCAGGGCGCCGAATAAGATCACGCCGGCGCTGGCCAGGAGCACCGAAACTACCCGGTCCTTGATTTCCTGGCGATCCGCCTTCATCCCCACCAACACGGCGTAGAACGTGATGAAGGAGAGGAAGGACACGATGGTCCACCCCACACCACCAGACAGGGGCGTGAACCAGCCGAAGAGCAGCGTTCCCACAGCGATGCCGGCTACACCAGCGCCAATGAGGTCGAAGCGATCGTCGAGGCGCACGGATCGAACCCGACGCCGCGGCCCGATCTCAATCCCCTCCGAGGAGGGAATGACGGTGGTCGTCTTGGTCGGCGCCGTGCCAGGAGTGAGAGTGTCGATGAGCATGCTCAGGCCTCACTATCGGCGCCGGAACGCGAACGGGCCACGATAGACGAGGCGGTGAAGTTGACCATCAGGGTAATCAAAAAGAGCACGAGGCCCGCCGCCATGAGCGCCGAGAGACCAAACTCGCTCGACTCGCCGTAGCGCAGCGCGATGAGCGCAGACACCGAGTTGCTGCCGGTCTTGAGCACCTGCCAGTTGATCGTGAAGATGGGCGAAATGATCATGTAGACGGCAATGGTCTCCCCGAGTGCTCGGCCAAGGCCGAGCATCGTTCCGCCGATGATTCCACCGCGGCCAAACGGCAAAACAACGGAGCGGATCATGCCCCAGCGGGTCGACCCGAGGGCGAATGCAGCCTCACGCTCGCCGTTCGGGGCCTGCGAGAAGGCCTCACGCATAACGGATGTCTGGGTCGGCACGACCATCAGGCCCACGACGATTCCGGCGATGAAGGCCGATGACGTGAAGGCGCTGGCTTCGGTCAACACCTGACCGGAGGCATCCGTCACTTGAAAGAAGGGAATCCAACCGAAGTAGGTCGAGATCCAAGAAGCCACCGGGATGACGTTGGCCTGCAGGAAGAAGACGCCCCAGAGTCCGAAGACGACGCTGGGCACGGCCGCCATCAGGTCGACCAGGGTGATCAGGGTCTTGCGCAGCTGGCCCTGGGCTATCTCGGAGATGAGTAGTGCTGTGCCGAGGGCGAGCGGCACGGCAACGCACATCGCAATCAGGGCGATGGTGATGGTGCCAAAGAGGATCGATGCGATTCCGAAGACCTGAGTTTCCGGTGACCACTGCTGTTCGACCAGAAAGGAGAACCCGGATACCTGCAGCGCACTGCTCGCCCGGAACGAGAGGAACAACCCGACGGCAAGCATGATGCCCACTGTCGTCGCACCGGCTGTGACAGCGACCGACTTGAACACGGAGTCTGACAGCGATGGCCGCGGAAGCAGGGACCGGCGCGGAGCATCGTCGAAATCGGGTGTCCAGCCCACCGACGTGGCCGGTTGGCCGAGCGGCTCAGTGGGGTTAGTCGTAGTCACGATGCGTCCTCAGTCAGTCTCGGAAAGTGGCTGAAACAGTGGGAGCTTCGTGGCCTGAGGTCGATTTTGATTTTGGAAGGTGAACAGCAGGTGCCAATTAGGTTATCCACCGGTTATCCACTGGTTATCCACTGGTTACGGGATGTGCAGTGCCACTGGGAGTTGGAGACTCAGCCCGTGAACGTTGTCGGTGCCGGAGGAGTAGTGTGCGTCGGGATAGGCGTTGGCGTTGGCGTTGGCGTTGGCGTTGGCGTGACCGCGGGGGTGCCAATGGGTGTCGGTGCCTGGCCGGTTGACACCACTATCGTGACGATCTCGCCCAGCCTGTGCACGACCCCTTCGTCGGGTTCGCTCGTCAGAACCGTGCCAGCAAGTGCAGTTGCGCTGGTCCGAAAATCGATCTGCGTGCTGAATCCGGCGGCCTGCAGCACGGTTGTGGCGCCATCAGGTGAGCGATTCCGAAGGGAGGGAATCGGGTTGAACCCCGAGGCGATCGCCAGGTCGACGATCCCGCCGGAAACGATGCGGGTGCCCGCGACCGGCGCGAGCGCCAGCACGCTGTCACCCGGATTCGCTGAATTCTCTATGGTGAGTGTTCCCACTCTCAGCCCCGCAGCTTCGAGTACAGCTTTCGCCGCCGCAAGGCTGAGGGACACCAGCTCTGGAACGACGATCGAGGCAGCAACTGGCACCACAGACTGCTCCACCGGGGCCGCCACTGGCGGTGACACGCTGGGAGAAGCAACCGGAATCTGGCTCGCGGAGTCATTCGCCGGCTGGCCCTGTCCTTGGGCAGCCAGCACCCAGCCCCCGGCCACGGAGGAAGTGACGAGCAGAAGTGCGAGCCAGCCAGCGAATCCGGGATGAGGCCGTCTCCGGCGCGAAAGCGCCCGCACGCCCGGCTCGTTGCCCCGAGCGGTCGCCGTCGTCGCGGTCAGCTGCCGTGCAAGCACAGACGTGATCTGATCGGCAGCGCCCAGCGCTGTCCCGGTGAGAATTCTGGTTCTCGCCTCCGCAGTGGAAACGCTCGTCGCTGCGAGCGATTCGATCGACGAGAGCATGTCACCGGCACTCGCAAACCGATTTCCGCGATCCTTGAGCAACGCCTTGACCACGATGCCATCGAGCGCGCGGGATACGCCCGACCTCACCACGGAAGGGACCGGGGGCGGCGACTGCGCGTGTGCGCGCAAGACTGCGGCAACCGTCTCTCGCGCAAACGGCGGCCGGCCGGTCAGAGCGAAGTAGAGCACCCCGCCCATCTGATAGATGTCGCCGCGTTCGTCGACCGCCAGTCCCCGAGCCTGTTCTGGTGACAGATAGTTCATCGTGCCGAGAACCCCCGGCGGGGCACCCTGAACGGCACTCGGCGCAGCCATTTCTGCGCTTACGGTGGCGGTACTACGCCCCGCAGCATCGGCCAGGCCGAAGTCGAGCAACACAACTCGTTCGGGCCATAGGGAACCGTCTGGTTCCGGCGCCACCATGATATTGGCCGGCGACACGTCGCGGTGGATGAGCCCCGCGGAATGTACCGCGACAAGGGCCTGCAGCACTCCCTTGGCCATGGCGAGTGCACTACTGACAGATAGCGGGCCGTCTCTCTCCACCATCTCGGCCAGACTCAATCCGGGAGCAAGCGCCAGGGCAATCCAGGCCGGGGGTACGTCGACGGGTTCCCCCGTGCCGTCCTGGTCTCCGGCATCACGGTGCCGTACGACGGCGTCCTCTCCCCCGATACCGAGAACGTCGACGACGTTCGGATGGTGCACCTCGGAGGCCGAACGGGCCTCGGCGAAGAACGCCGCCCGGGACTCAACCGAACCAGACAGGTGCGGATGCAGAATCTTCAAAGCCACGGGCAGCCCCGAGGCGACCTCGACGGCTGAGAAGACCGACGCTGTCCCTCCCGTGCCGAGCAGATTCCCGAGGCGGTACCGGCCAGCGATAAGACCGTCAGCGGAGGCATCCATCATCGACGCTACCTACCCGAACGTCGTTGGGTCACCACGACAAAATTTTCGTCGCTTCTGGCTGCTCGTGTGCGCCGCTATTCTGTGGCACTGGAGCATCGGCTATGACCATCGCACCGCCCAACGCCTCGATGGTAGCCGCAGCAGCTTCGAGGCTCGCCGCGGCAGCAGCAAACCAGCGACCGTTGGTCATCACGACCGTTTCGTCCAGAAATATGCAGAAACCGTAAGTTCCCGACGCGGGGCCGATTACCGACGCTGCGCGCATTTCCGCCACGAGGCCCTGAAGCCGCAGAACGTGTGCCCGGGCACTCCCCAGCGAACTATAAACCGACGCGCTGCGACCGAGTTCTCGATTGTTGGGGGCGAGAAGGCGCCACAGCCCAGCCTGAACGGCGGCCACATCAGGCAACGTCCGGGCAGCTACCGGGCGAGAGATGGGCGTCATCGACGGCGAACCGGCGTTAATTTGACCACGAAGAGTTGCCCAGCCCTGCAGTCGCGGATCGGCCAGTGTGCTAAATGCCGAAAACACGACGTGACTTCTGCCTGGCATGCTGGCTCCCGTAAACAATGAGCGCACACCTTGTCCGTCTCGGTGGTGCGACGGCTGGAGTAAACCCGGCTAGACGAGAACTTTCCGTCGCTAAGGTGACGATCAGTTGGCTGGCAGGTTACGAGGAGGTGAACGACGAGAGTCTAATCGGCGATTAGTCCGCACGCGCAGCCTCAACTAGCGGCGAAGCGCCTTGCGGGCGAGGTAGTTGCCGAAGAACTGCACGAACTGCACCAGCACGATGATCAGCAGCACGGCCGCCCAGGTCACGATCGGGTTGAACTGGCGGTAGCCGTACTGCAGGGCGAAGTTGCCCAGGCCGCCGCCGCCGACGTAGCCGGCGACCGCCGACATGTCCACGAGCGCCACGAAGATGAAGGTATAGCCGAGAATCAGCGGCCCGAGCGCTTCGGGCAGCAGCACCGTGAAGATGATGCGAATCGGCCCGGCACCGACGCTGCGCGCCGCGTCGATCACGCCGGGCGTCACGGTGAGCAGGTTCTGCTCGACGATGCGCGCCATGGCGAAGGACGCCGCGAGAGCGATCGTGAAGATGATCGCGTTATTGCCGATGCCGCTGCCGGTGACGGCCCGGGCCAGTGGTTGCGCCGCCGCGAGAAAGATGATGAACGGAATCGGGCGAATGAAGTTCACCAGCAGGTTGAGCACGAAGAACAACGGTTTGTTCTCGAGGATACTGCCGGCCCGGGTGAGGTAGAGCCCGAGGCCCACCAGCAGCCCACCGAGGCCACCGAAGAAGAGAGTGAGCGCGACGATGTAGAGCGTCTCGTAGGTGGCCGTCCAGAGTTCGGGCAGCAGATTGATCAGGGCATCCATCAGCGCACCTCCGTGACGGTCGTGAGCGTTCGAATATGGGCAAGTACCTGGTCGACGACCGGGTCAGCGCCGGTGAGGGCGAGAGTGAGGTGCCCGAACGGGCGTCCCTGAATCTCGTTAATGCCGCCGTAGACGACCTCGAAGGCGATGCCGGCCCTGGCCAGTTCACCGAAGACGGCGCCCTGGTCGACCGCGCTGTCGCGAAAGGCCAGCGTGACGATGCGGCCGGCGTGACGTTCGCGCAGCACGGCGAGTTCGGCCGGAGATGGCACCCCCTTGACCACGGTTGAGACGAACCGAGCGGATGCCGCGGCTTGCGGGTTCGAGAACACATCAAAGACGGGTCCGCGTTCAATGACCCGGCCCTGGTCCATCACGGCGACCTTGGTCGCGATGGTCTGGATGACATCCATTTCGTGGGTGATCACGATGATGGTGACCCCGAATTCCGCATTCACTCGCTTCAGCAGGGCGAGGACTTCGTGGGTGGTTTCCGGATCGAGGGCGCTCGTGGCCTCGTCGGCGAGCAGGATGCTCGGCTGGGTGGCGAGGGCACGGGCAATACCGACCCGCTGCTTCTGGCCACCGGAGAGCTGGTCGGGAAAGGACCCGGCCTTGTCGCTGAGGCCGACGAAGTCGAGCAGCTCGGCCACGCGTGCGGCGCGCTTCTCCTTGGGATATCCGGCGACTTCGAGCGGGTAGGCCACATTGCGGGCCACCGTGCGGGAGCCGAGCAGGTTGAACTGCTGAAAGATCATGCCGATGCCGAGGCGCACCTGGCGCAGCTCGCGCTCTCGCAGCGCGGCGATGTTCTGCCCGTTGACCCAGATTTCACCGGAAGTCGAACGCTCGAGAGCATTGACCAGACGCACCAGGGTGCTCTTGCCAGCACCGGAATAGCCGATAATGCCGTAAATATCGCCGGCTTCAACGTCGAGGCTGACATCGGCGATCGCCGTGACGCTCGCGCCGTCTTTGGACGTGGGCGGGTAGATCTTGCCCACATTGCGCAGACTGACTACAGCCATCCGTTTGCCTCGCTCATTTCATGCTCCGTGATACCCGACACAACAGCGCAGTCCAGGGCGCCTGCTCCCCCGGACTGCGCTGATGAAGCGGATGCTTACTTGGCGGCCTTGATATCGGCCTGAACCGTCGCGAGCGACTTGGCCAGGTCGGAGGCGGGGGTGGTCACCATTTCGGCGGTGTCGCCCGAGACGGCCAGCACGCCGTCCTGCACGTCCTGGGTGTTCTGGTAGATCTCGACGAGCTGCTGGAAGGTCGCGTTGTCCTTGTCTTCGTCCCGCGAGACGAAGATATTGACGTAGGGCAGCGCCTGCGGGTCGGTCGCGTCATCGGTGGCGATGGCGTCCTCGAACTTGAGTCCGCCCTTCTCGGCGAAGTCGTTGTTGATGACCGCGGCGGCGACGTCGGGCAGCGACGCGACGGTGAGCGAGGCGTCGAGGGCCGTGACCTTGACCTTGGAGGCCTCCTCGTCGATGTCGGACAGGCTCGAGAAGATGGATCCGCCGTCTTTCAGAACGATGAGACCGTTGGACTGCAGAATGACGAGCGCGCGTGCCTGATTGCTGTCGTCGTCGGGCACGGCGATGGTGTCGCCCTTCACGATGTCATCGACGTTGCTGTACTCGGTGGAGTACAGGCCCAGCGGGTAGATGGCCGTGGCGCCGATCGGAGCCAGGTTGTCGCCGCTCGCCTCGTTGTATTCGGCGAGGTAGACGATGTGCTGGAACTGGTTGAGGTCGACCTCTCCGGCGGCGAGGGCCGGGTTCACCTGCGGGTACTGCGCGAAGTCGACGATCTCGATCTCAATGCCCTCGGCCGCTGCGGCCTCGGTGTAGATCTCCCAGTACGGGTCGCTCGCTCCGACGACGCCGATTTTGATGGCATCACCGTCGGTACCGGTGGCCGGTCCTTCGGAGGCTCCGGCACAGCCGGCCAGCAGGGCGATGAGCGGTACGAGGGCGAGACCAGCGAGCAGGCTCTTCTTGTTCACGATTTTCTTCACGGTAATTCCTTCAGGCGCTGTGGGTTCGGTTTCGTATGGCAGGGCGCAGCACAGTGCATTTCGTCACGGTTCAACGAGACGCACTGACAGCTCGCGGGCACACAACAACGACCGGTCAAACCAGAAGGCTGCGCCCACGAGGAGCTGTGTACCGCGGCTGCGCAGGCACCCCTTAACGATACGTGCCGAAGCTGCGACGCGTGGCCTGCACCGACACACTGCGTCACAGCTTCTGCGAAACTAGCCCTCGATCAGCTCAGTAAGTTCGACCCAGCGGGTTTCCAGCGTGGCGATGGTCTCTTCGAGTTCGGTCAGCTTCACGCCGAGTTCGCCGAGACCGGCAAAATCGGACTGGTCGTGGGCGGCGAGCTTCTCGTGCTTCTGCGCAATACGCTCCTGCAACTTGACCACCTTGCGGTCGATGGAGCCGAGCTCCTTCTGGGCGTTGCGCAGTTCAGCGCCGCCCAGGCTGGGGATCTTTTTGGTCTTGCCAGCGGCATCCGTTGGAGAACCGGCTGCCGGGCCGGCGACCGCCCTGCGGCGTACCTCGAGGTACTGGTCGACGCCGCCGGGCAGGTGACGAAAGCCGCCGTCTATGACCGCGTACTGGTTGTCGGTGACGCGCTCGATGAGGTACCGGTCGTGCGACACGACGAGCAGGGTGCCGGGAAAGGAGTCGAGCAGGTCTTCCATGGCGGCGAGCATGTCGGTGTCGAGGTCGTTGGTGGGCTCGTCGAGGATGAGCACGTTCGGCTCGCTCAGCACGATGAGCAGCAGTTGCAGACGGCGCTTCTGGCCACCGGAGAGGTCCTTGACCTGGGTGGTGAGCTGTGCGCTCAAGAAGCCCATGCGTTCGAGCATCTGGCCAGGCGTGATCTCTTTGCCGCCGGCCATGTAGCTGGTTTTCTGGCGGCCGATGACGTCGCTGACCCGGTCGTTGCGAATCTCGTCGAGTTCGAACAGCTGCTGGGTGAGCACGGCCACCTTGATGGTCTTGCCGCGCTTGACCGTTCCCGTCGTCGGCTGCAGGGTGCCGGCGACGAGGTTCAGCAGGGTGGACTTGCCTGCGCCGTTGACGCCCATGATGCCGGTGCGCTCCCCCGGCGCGATGCGCCAGGTGATGTCGTTCAGCACGGTCTTGTCGCCGAACTTCACGCCGATGTCGATGAGGTCGACGACGTCCTTGCCGAGGCGCTGCATCGCCATCGACTGCATCGTGACGGTGTCGCGGGGCGGCGGCTCATTCTCGATCAGCACGTTGGCGGCATCGATGCGGAACTTGGGCTTGGCGGTGCGGGCCGGGGCGCCGCGGCGCAGCCAGGCCAGTTCTTTCTTCATGAGGTTCTGGCGCTTGGATTCAACGACGGAACTCATGCGGTCGCGCTCGACGCGCTGCAGAATGTAGGCGGCGTAGCCACCCTCGAACGGCTCAATCAGGCGGTCGTGCACCTCCCAGGTGATATTGCAGACCTCGTCGAGGAACCACCGGTCGTGGGTGACGACCACGAGTCCGCCCGACTGGGCTGCCCAGCGGGTCTTGAGGTGACCGGCGAGCCAGGAAATGCCTTCCACGTCGAGGTGGTTGGTGGGCTCATCGAGGAAGATGCAGTCGTAATCGCCGATGAGCACGGCGGCGAGGGCAACGCGGCGGCGCTGGCCACCGGAGAGGTCGTCGACGAGGGCGTCCCAGGGGATGTCGCGCACGAGACCGCCGATGACGTCGCGCACCTTGGCGTCGCCAGCCCAGACGTGTTCTTCGATCCCGCCGACGATGGTGTGGCCGACGGTCTGGCCGCTGGCGAGGTCGTCGGACTGGTCGAGCATGCCGATCGTGACGCCGCGGCGACGGGTGACCCGGCCTTCGTCGGGTTCCATGCGGCCGGCGAGCAGACGCATCAGGGTGGACTTGCCGTCGCCGTTCTTGCCGACGACGCCGATGCGGTCGCCTTCGTTGAGGCCGGCGGTGACGCTGTCAAAGATGACGCGGGTGGGAAATTCGAGGTGCAGGGACTCAGCCCCGAGAAGATGTGCCATAGCCTCCAAGTTTACGGCACGCCGGGGCGTACGATTCCGGACTAGTCGTTGATCAGGCGGGCGCCGTGCACCGGGCCGGTGGCGCGCACGACGCGCAGGCGGGAGGCGGAGAGCGCGACCTGCAATTCGAGCGCGCTGTCGGCATCCGCTACCAGAAAGGCCACGGTCGGGCCGGAGCCGGAGAGGATACCGGCGAGGGCTCCGTTTTCTTCACCGAGCTGCAGCACCTTGGCGAGGCCGGGCGCGAGGTGCAGAGCGGGGGCCTGTAGGTCGTTGTGCAGCACGTCGGCGAGCATGTGCGGGTCGCCGGCCCGCAACGCCTGCAGCACGTTTGCGTCGACGGAGGGCTGGTGCTGGGCCGGAAAAATATCCTGGGCGTGGCGGTCGCGGTGCCGATCGAGTTCCTGATAAACACCGGGTGTCGACATACCGAAGTCGGCGAGGGCGAGCACCCACTGAAATTTGCCCTTGGCCAGCGCCGGGCTGAGCTGGTCGCCGCGGCCGGTGCCGATCGCGGTGCCGCCGGTGAAGGAGAACGGCACGTCGGCGCCGAGCTTGGCGGCGATCCCGAGCAGCTCGTCCTTGGTGGCGTTGGTGCCCCAGAGCGCGTCGCAGGCTAGAAGGGTGGCTGCGGCGTCCGCGGAGCCGCCGCCCATTCCACCGGCAATGGGTACGTTCTTTTCGATCTCGAGGTGCACGCCGCCGCGATAGCCCGCCTTGCGGGCCAGGGCCCGAGCGGCCTTGATGGCGAGGTTGGTGCCGCCGGTCGCGAGGCCGGAGGCGTCGATGCTGCCGCAGAATTCGACCGAGAAGTCGGTAGCGGGCGTGGCGCGCACTTCTTCGAACAGGGAAACGGCCTGATAGGCCGTCGCGAGGTCGTGGTAGCCGTCTTCCATGACGGCACCGACCTTGAGAAAGACGTTGATTTTGCCGGGAGCCCGCGCGTGCACAACGGGGCTGCCGGCGGTCGTCATCATGCTTTTAACTTAGCCCAGCCTGTCTACCCGCACGGACAGCACGCTCGTGCTAAGCCGGTATCCAGACCCGGGCGATGGCGAGAAAGTCGTGCACGGTCAGCTGTTCGCCGCGGGTGGTCGGGTCGATTCCGGCCTCCGACATGAGAGCGGATGCCGCCGACGAGTCCCCGAGAACGACCGACAGTGACTGGCGCAGCATCTTGCGGCGCTGTTGAAAAGCGGCGTCGACGAGCGCGAAGGTCTTCAGCCGCAGTTCCTCGGATTCCAGCGGGGTGGCGCGACGATCGAAGGCGATCAGGATCGAATCGACGTTGGGAACCGGCCAGAACACCTGGCGGCTGACCTTGCCGGCGGTGCGAAAATCGCCGTACCAGGCGGCTTTGACGCTTGGGCTGCCGTAGACCTTGTTGCCGGGAGGAGCCGCGAGACGCTCGCCGACCTCGGCCTGCACCATGACCACACCAGCGCGAATCGAATCGAAGTGCTCGAGCAGGTAGAGCAGCACCGGAACGGACACGTTGTAGGGCAGGTTGGCGACGAGCCGGGTCGGGTCGCCGGGCAGTTCGGTGATCTTGAGGGCGTCGGCGCGGATGACCGTGAGCGCAGCACCGGGCTGCATGAGATCGACCGTCAGCGGAAGCTGCTCGGCGAGGCGGTCGTCGATCTCCACGGCGACAACGGCCGCGCCGATTTCGAGCATGCCGAGGGTGAGTGAGCCGAGGCCCGGGCCGACCTCGACAACGGTGTCACCCGGCGCGACCCGGGCGACCTTGACGATGCGCCGCACGGTGTTGCCGTCGATGACGAAGTTCTGGCCGAGCTTCTTGGTGGGGTTGACTCCGAGCATCTCGGCGAGGTCGCGAATCTCGGCGGGGCCGAGGAGCGTCTTGGTGGGCTTGGCCGCGATGGCGGGGTCAGCGGGGACAGGCTCCGGGGAGTGGCGGCCGGTCATGCGAGGCCGCCGAGTGGGGCCTGATCGGGATTTTGCTCGTCGTTTGGGGCGGCGAAGGCAGCGGTGACGGGCTCGGCGTCCCAGCGTCCGTAGACCAGCTCGGTGTTGGCGGTGATTTGCGCGGAGAGCAGGGAGACATCCGTTTCGAGGTGGGCGGCCATGCCGCGCAGCGTGTTGGGCAGCAGGTACGGCGCATTGGGCCGGCCACGGTAGGGCAGCGGCGTAAGAAAGGGGGCATCCGTTTCGACCAGCAGCAGGTTGCGCGGGGCGGCGAACAGGGCTTCCCGCAGGTTGCCGGCGTTCTTGAACGTGACATTGCCGGCGAAGGACATATACCAGCCGTGCTCGGCGCACAGCCGAGCCATGTCGGCGTCGCCGGAGAAGCAGTGAAAGACCGTACGTTCGGGGGCGCCAACCCGAAGCAGAGTTTCGATCACGGCCTCGTGGGCGTCGCGGTCGTGAATTTGAAGTGCAAGGTTGTGCTCCTTGGCGATGCGGATATGCGCTTCGAAGGAGCGGAACTGGGCGGCGCGACCGTCGTGACCCGTACGAAAGAAGTCGAGGCCGGTCTCCCCGACCGCGACCACGCGCGGCTGGCCGGCGAGTTCGTTGATCACGGCGAGGGCGTCGTCGAGAGTTCCGGCTTCCTCGAGATCGGGTGCCTCGTTGGGATGGATCGCGACGGCGGCCAGCATGCGCGGCTCGATCCGGGCAGCAGCAGCCGACCAACGTGAGGTTTCGACGTCTCCGCCGACCTGGATCACACCACGCACGCCAACGCTCGAGGCGCGGTCGAGCTGTTCCCGATAGCTGAGCGGATGCTCCCCATCGGCGATTTCGAGATGGGTGTGGTTGTCGTAGACGGGAACCGTGAGTGGCTCCGGTAGCGGTGGGTAGCTCAGGTCGCGGCCCGCGGTATTGTCGCGGCGGCGAATGGCACTGCCGTAGCCGTCGATGCCGTCAGGACCAGGCCCGTCATTAGCCACCGCGTCATTAGGCATCGGCTGGCTCCACGATCGATTCGATGCGCGGGAACAGCGGTTCGAGCGGGCTGACCTGGGCGCCGCCGGTCCACTCCCAGGCCCGGTCGACGCGCTGGTCGGTGAGGGCGCCGTCGCCGCCGAGGGCGGTCCACAGCTTGGCGGTGGCAATGGGAATGACCGGAGAGAGCAGCACGGTGAGGGTGCCGAGGCCGCGCACGGCCGTGTGCAGCACGGTCTCCAGGCGCGCCCGGGTTTCCGGGTTCTTGGCCAGGGCCCACGGTTCCTGCAGGGTGATGTAGCCGTTGAGTTCGTCGACGAGTTCCCACACGCTGGTGAGGGCGTCGTGGATGGCGAGGGTCTCGATGGCTTGCGCCGCGGCATCCGTCACCCGCTGTTCGGTGGCAGCAATCGCGAGGTCATCGGCTGTGAGCTCGCCGGCGGCCGGCACAACGCCGACGCAGTAGCGCACGACCATGGCGATCACGCGGGAGGCGAGGTTGCCGAAGCCGTTGGCGAGTTCGGACTGGTAGCGGGCCGAGAGGTCTTCCCAGCTGAACGAACCGTCTTGGCCGAAGCTGATGGCACGCATGAAGTAGTAACGAAAGGCATCGGAGCCGAAAGTGTCGGTGATCTGGCTCGGGGCGATACCGGTGAGCTTGGACTTGCTCATCTTCTCGCCGCCGACCAGCAGCCAGCCGTGGCCGAAGACCTGCTTGGGTACCTCGATACCGGCGGCCATGAGCATGGCCGGCCAGATGACGGCGTGAAAACGCAGAATATCCTTGCCGACGATGTGGGTCGCGGGCCAGCGGCTCGCGAATTCCTCGTCGTTCTGGCCGTAGCCGGCCGCGGTGATGTAGTTGAGCAGCGCGTCGAACCAGACGTAGACGACGTGCGATTCGTCCCACGGCACTTTGATGCCCCAGTCGAAGCTCGAGCGGGAGATCGACAGGTCACTCAGGCCGCGCTTGACGAAGGACATGACCTCGTTGCGGGCCGCTTCCGGCTGCACGAAGTCAGGGTTTTCTTCGTAGAGCGCGAGCAGACGGTCGGCGAAGGCGCTCATCTTGAAGAAGTAGTTCTTCTCGTGCAGCAGTTCGACCGGCTTGGAGTGGATCGCGCAGACCGGTTGGCCGGCGTATTCGCCGGTGCCGTCGACGAGGTCGGTGGTCTGCTTGTATTCCTCGCAGCCGACGCAGTAGTAGCCCTCATACTCGCCGGTGTAGATGTGGCCCTCGTCGTGCAGGTGCTGCAGAAACTTCTGCGCGTTCACCTCGTGGCGTTCGTCGGTGGTGCGGATGAAGTCGTCGTTGGCAATATTGACGGTCTCCAGCAGCGGCTTCCACGCGGTCTCGACCAGCCGGTCGGCCCATTCCTTCGGCGTGACGCCGTTGGCGGTGGCGGTGCGCAGAATCTTCTGGCCGTGTTCGTCGGTGCCGGTGAGCAGCCAGGCGTCATCGCCCGACTGCCGGTGCCAGCGCGCGAGCACATCGGCGGCGACCTCGGTGTAGGCGTGCCCGATGTGCGGCACATCATTCACGTAGAAAATGGGCGTGGTGATGTAAAAAGAGCCTGCGGACATGCGTTCATCTTATGCGCAGCGTGCGGACCTGACGTTTTGTTACTCGCTGTGGGAGCTCTCCGCCGCTGGGCCGGCGGCTGCCAGGTGGTGTCGGTGGCCGAAGACCGGCGGGAGCGCCTCGTGGATGGGCGGAACCGGCGGGCGGTTCGGGACATCCTTCGTTACCTCGCTCTCGCGCACGTCGATGCCACGTACCTTCTGGTGCGCATACTCGACTGGCATCATGCACAGCACGATCTTGCCGTGGGCATGCCCAGCTTCCAGCTCCCGATAGGCGTCCCGCACCCGTTCGAATGGGTAAATGGCGGCAACCGGAATCACGATCTGATGGTCGGCGATCAGGCGCGCAATCTTCTCAAGCACGACGGTGTCGGTCGAGTCAACATTCATCAGTCCGTTGTCGCCCAGGCGATTCAGCTCGGTATCAACACCATCGGGCGCAATCCGCCGCAACCGCTCGTCGAATCCTGGACCGTATTCCACCGGTATCACGCCGATTTGGCGCAGGTAGTCAAAACTGTTCGGGCTGGCGGTGCCGATAACTCGGGCTCCGCGTCGTTTGGCCAACTGTGCCGCGATCACGCCGACACCACCGTGTGCGGCGTGCACGAGCACCGTGCGACCCGGGCCGGGGCTCGCGCCGGAGACCGCCTGCCACGCGGTCGCTGCAGCAACGTAAAGGCTGCCGGCGATCTCCCACGGCAACCGCTCGGGCTTGTGAATGATGTTCCCTACCGGGACTGTGACAAAATTCGCCTGGGAACCGCGCACCGTGTGACCGAGCACCGCGTCGCCGATTTTCCACCCGGTGACGCCCGCTCCGGCGCCCGCGATAAAGCCGGCGAAGTCGCTGCCCTGTCCTGCCGGGAAGTGCGCAGGCCACTCGTTGTCGAGTCGCCCTTCCCGAATACTGGATTCGCCAGGGTTCAGGCCTGCCGCCATGACCTCAACGACCACCTCACCGACACCAGGAACCGGCGCGGTCATCTCGACCAGATCGAGAACTTCCGGCCCCCCATAGCGGGAGAATTGCACCGAGCGCCACACGAGAACCTCCCGAGGTTGGTCGCGACCGTGCGACTCACACTTATCGAACCTAACGCTGAAGAGGACTCGGGTATTCCGGTTTTTTTACGGCAGGTTTTCCCGGGCCGGCCTTGGCCTGCAGCGCGTGCTCGTACAGTTCACGCTTGCCAAGTCCGCTGGCCGCGGACACGTCGGCCGCAGCTTCTTTCAAGCGGATGCCGCCAGCCACCAAATCCAGCACCTCGGCCACGCCCATGGCCAGGTCCAGCACCCGCACTTCCGCACCGGCAACGACGACACAGATCTCGCCACGCACCCCCGCTGCCGCCCAATCGGCCAGTTCGCTTGCCGTGCCGCGCTTGACCTCCTCAAAAAATTTGGTCAGCTCGCGACAGACCACGACGCGGCGGTCAGGGCCGAGCGTTGCGGCGAGGTCGAGCAGCGAGTCCGCCAGGCGATTGGGCGATTCGAAGAAGACCATAGTGCGGCGTTCAGCGCTGAGATCGCGCAGCAGTTTGACCCGCTCGCCGTGTTTGCGCGGCAGGAACCCCTCGAACGTGAACCGGTCGGTCGGCAGCCCGGACACGGCGAGGGCGGTCAGCACGGCGGACGGGCCGGGCAGGGCGGTGACCTGCACGCCGGCGGCGACCGCGGCATCCACTAAATGAAAGCCGGGATCAGAGACGGTGGGCATGCCGGCGTCGCTGAGTACGAGAATGTCCGTGTCGCGAGCCAGTTCGACCAGTTCGGCGGCCTTGCCGCGTTCGTTGTGATCGTGCAGGGCAATGAGTCTGGGCCGATTCTCGATGCCGAGGGCCTTGAGCAGGTGAACGGTGACGCGGGTGTCTTCGGCCGCCACGATGGTGATGGTGCTCAGGGTCTCGATCAGGCGCCGGGAGGCGTCGCCGAGGTTTCCGATCGGGGTGGCAGCAAGAATGATCATGCTGCAATTCTCGCAGCACCAGCCGAGCATCCGTTCTTCGGTCCCTCTGTACGATGGTCACGTGCTCGCTACTAGTCGATGGGTTCGCTGGGGCGCTCCCCTCGCAGTGGTCCTCCTGGCCGCGGTGCTACGGCTGTGGAACCTCGGTGTGCCGCACGCGCTCGTCTTCGACGAGACGTTCTATGTCAAGGACGCCTGGAGCCTGTTCAATAACGGCTACGAGTCCACCTGGCCGGCAGACGCCAACGTTCAGTTCGAGGCGGGCCACACCGACATATTCACAACCGACCCGTCCTTTGTCGTGCATCCACCGCTCGGAAAATGGCTCATCGGGCTCGGCATGAATTTGCTCGGCCCCGGCAACCCGTGGGGCTGGCGGCTGGCGACGGTCGTGGTGGGGGTGCTCGCGGTCGTGCTCATCATGCTCGTGGCGCAGAAGCTGTTTCAGTCCCGCTTGCTCGCCCTGATCACCGGTTTTCTGCTCGCGATCGACGGTCACGCCATCGTCATGAGCCGCGTGGCGCTGCTCGACAACTTCGTGATGTTCTTCGCCTTGCTCGGTTTCGGGGCAATCTTGCTGGACCGCGAGTGGCACGCGACTCGACTGGCCAGCCGACTGGCCGGGCTCCGCGAGCAGGGCTGGGGTCCGGCGCTGTGGTGGCGGCCCTGGCTGCTCGCCGCCGGCCTCGCCTTCGGTCTGGCCAGCTCGGTGAAATGGTCCGGCGTCTATTTTCTCGCCGCGTTCGGCATCTACCTCGTCGTCGTGGATGCGCTGGCCCGGCGCCGTAATGGCGTGTCATTCTGGCTCAGCGCCGCCATCCTCAAACAGGCCCCGGTCACGTTTCTGCTGCTGGTTCCGATTGCCGTCATGACGTTCCTGGTTTCCTGGACCGGGTGGTTTGTCACGCGCGGTGGGTACTACCGCCAATGGGCCGATTCGACCGGGGCCGACGGGGCAGGGGCCGCCTGGACCGGTCCGCTCGCCTGGGTTCCGCATACCCTGCAGAGCTTCTGGCACTACCAGGCGGCTGCGTACACCTATCACGTGGGGCTCGCGACACCGCATCCGTACCAGGCAAACCCGTTGATCTGGCTGTTCATGACCCGACCGACCAGCATGTACTACCGCGGTTCCAGCTCGGGTGAACCCGGCTGCCAGCTGCAGAGCTGCTCTGAGGCCATCACATCGGTCGGTAACCCCCTCATCTGGTGGGCGGCGACGGCAGCGCTGTTCTACCTCGTCTACCGGCTGGCTCGGTATCGGGAATGGCGGGTCGGTTTCATATTGATGGGCATGGTCGCCGGCTACCTACCGTGGTTGATGTATCTCAACCGCACGGTTTTTCAGTTTTATACGATCGCCTTCGAACCGTACCTGCTGCTCGGACTCACCTTCGTCATTGGCCTGGTACTGAAGCAAATTCCCGACCAGGCGCAGCCCAAACGCAAGCATTCAGCACATTCGCAGGTACCGGAATACGACCCCCAACCGCAGCCTGGGGCTCTTCGGGCGGTCATCGTCGGACTCGGCGTCGCCCTGCTGCTCACGGCGTTTTTCTTACCGGTATGGACCGGAATGCAGACATCATTCTCGTTTTGGCAACTGCATATATGGATGCCAAGTTGGCGATAGAACGGTCGAATACATTCCATTTTTGGCATATAATGACTGGGAATGCTGTGTGAATGAGGCACGAATCGCGGTCGGACGACCGTAGACTGACGACTATCTGCACGACGAGTAATCGCTCACGTCCCGACTGAGAAGTCCCGATCCACTAAGGCCTCATGTCGGAAGCACTAGCCGCACCCTCGGTCCGCATCATCAGGACCCGCCCGGGTGGAGACACCAAGAACCCCACAACCGAATACTCCGCACTCCTGCACACCGTGCGCAATCTGGGCCTGCTCGGCCGTCGCACCGGTTTCTACTGGATGGTGTTCTCCATCCTCGTCGTCGCTACGGGCGGCGCTATTGCCGGTTTCGTTCTGCTCGGTGACACCTGGTATCAGCTGATCATCGCCGCAGCCCTCGGCCTCATCTTCACCCAGTTCGCTTTCTTGGCGCACGAAGCTTCACACCGTGCCGTGTTCACCTCCGGCAAAGCCAACGACCGAGCCGGTCGCATCCTGGCCAACCTGTTCGTCGGCATCAGCTACGCCTGGTGGATGACCAAGCACAGCCGGCACCACGCCAACCCGAACGTCATCGGCAAGGACCCCGACATCGAGCCCGACTTCATCGTGTTCCGCGAGGAAGACGCCAAGAAGGTCAGCCGCCTCGGCGCACTCGTCACCCGCAAGCAGGGCTACTTCTTCTTTCCGCTATTGATGTTCGAAGGCATCAACCTGCACATTCAGGGCTTCAAGACGGTCTTCGGCAAGCACAAGGTCGACCAGCGCTGGATCGAGATCACGATGCTCGTCACCCGCATCACGCTCTACCTCGCCGTCATCTTCTTCTTTCTGCCGCTCGGCATGGCCTTCGCCTTCGTCGGCGTGCAGATGGCCGTGTTCGGCGTCTACATGGGTGCATCCTTTGCCCCCAACCACAAGGGGATGCCGCAGCTTCCGGCCGAAAGCAAGGTCGACTTTCTGCGCCGCCAGGTGCTGACCAGCCGCAATATTCGCGGTGGCACCTTCATCGACACCTATATGGGCGGGCTCAATTACCAGATTGAGCACCACCTGTTTCCGAACATGGCCCGACCGCACCTGCGCAAGGCGCAGGAAATCGCCAAGGAATACTGCCAGTCGCACGGCGTGAAGTACACCGAGACCGGCGTCTTCGAAAGCTACGGCATCGTCATCGCTTACCTCAACAAGGTCGGCCTGGCCGCTCGTGACCCGTTCGACTGCCCGATGACCGCACGGTTCCGCACGCACTAGTTCCACAGCACCGAGTACCTGAAGGCCGTCCCTCCGGAGGCGGCCTTCGTGCATCGCAGCTGGACCATTTCTGAGAATGTGTCAAATGGGTATTGTTCGGTGTTATAGTCATTACTCAATACGACTTTTTGTTTCTCTCTGAGCGTTTTTCGCGGCAACGACAGGCTCTCAGTTCGCACGACCAGCGAGCTGAGCCTTCAGGGTCTCTGAACCGGCACACCACGACTCTATTCCCGCCCCTTTCTCGCTCAGGAGACGTCCATTGCACACACGCACTACGTGGATTGGCACCGGTACGCTGACCAGCCTGCTGGTTGGAGGCTGCCTCGTCGGCGCGTCATTCCTGGGCACGCCGCCGGCCTCGGCCGAGTCCGCCGATACCGCGGAGTTCACGATCACCTCAGGTGGGCTCCAATCCACGGTGTCGGCGCCGAGCAATATGTCGTCCGTCGTGCTGCGTAGCGGCGAGCAGCGCTCAACCGGAACCGCCCTGGCCTGGACCATCATTGATGCTCGCGGGTCGGGAGCCGGCTGGACTTTGTCGGCATCCGCCTCAGACTTCACGAGCGCCCCCGGAACTTCGGCGGACGAACTGGTTCCGCGCACGATCAGCGTTGCGAATCTCGTCATCACACCCGGCACCGTGGTCGCCACCGGCGGTGCTGACACCGCCCCCGAGACGTCCGCCCTCACCATGTCCACCCTCGCCCAGGCGCTCGTCTGGGCGCCACCCGCCGCAACGGGAGCCAAGGGTTCCTTTGTGCTGTTGGCTCCATTGTTCGACCTGACCATTCCCGCCACTGCCTTTCGTTCCAACGTCGGCGTCGACGGCGTGCACCCGTACGCGTCGACCATCACCTTCACAATGGCGTAGCCCATGACCAGGCACGCGCCACGACTGCACGGCATTCTGGCCGTTATCGGCCTCGCCCTCGCCCTGATCGGAGGCCCCGCGCTGCCGGCGCAGGCTGCTCCGTCGCCGGCACCGCTCGATCTCGGAGCGGCACAGACTTACTCGGTACTCGGTGCATCGACGGTTACCAACACCGGCCACACGACCACGAGCGGCGACCTCGGCGTCAGCCCCGGCACGTCCGTCACGGGCATGTCGGCGGGCCAAGTGGGGGGCCTCATCTTGGTTGGCGCCGACGCCGGAGCGGCCCACGCCGACCTGGAAAGCGCCTATGCGGATGCCGTCGGCCGCGTCTCGCAGACCATTCTCTCCCCCGAAATCGGCGCGTCAACCCTCACGCCGGGGGTCTACCGCGCGAACAGCACCCTCGCCATCACCGGAAGCGTCACACTCGACGCCGGCAATGATCCCAACGCCGTCTTCATCTTCCAGATCGGCTCGACCCTCACGACGGCGTCCGGCAGCTCGGTGCGCCTGGTCAACGGAGCGCAGGCGGCCAACGTGTTCTGGCAGGTCGGCAGCTCCGCGACCATGGGTACCTACTCGACATTCGCCGGCACGATCCTCGCCCTGGTGTCGATCACCGTCACGACCGGCACGACGTTCGACGGTCGCGCCCTCGCCGTGACCGCAGCGGTCACTCTCGATTCGAACATCTTTACGCTCACGCCCCTGCGACTGGGCACCCTGACCGCCTCGACCGGCGGCGCGGCACTGTCAGCGGTCGTCTTGAACGGCACGAGCACACAGTATGCCACCGGCTCCGGCCCGCAGTGGTTGATCGTCGACGATCGGGGTACCGGAGCCCCGTGGACGCTCACGGTGACCGCTACGGCGGCGACGAGTGCACCGGGCAGCACGGAATTGATCGCCCGCACCCTGCCCATCGACAGCCTGGTGATCGATCCCGGGCCGATCACGGCGGGCCCGAACGGCTCCAACCCAGCGCGCATCGTGGGCAGGCCCCTCACCATGTCGGGTACGCCGCAGGTGCTGCTCTCGACCGTCGGATCCAACCCGGGCACCTACCTGTTGACCCCGTCCTTCAGCCTGGCTGTTCCGCCGAACGCCTTTCGGTCCAACTTTTCCGGCGAGATCAACGCCTCCCCGGTGAACCCGTACGTCACGACCCTCACCTTCACCATCAGCTAAAATACGACCCACTTCACATATCAGTGGCCCCCACGCGGGGGCCACTCCGCTTCCTCGGCAAAGGTTCACCCCATGCTTCCCACGTTTGGACGTCTCCCCCGTACCCGTCGGACCGAGCGAACGGCCCGGCCCCGTACCATCCTGGTCGTGCTGCTGGCCGCCGCCCTGCTTGCGCCGGTTGGTCTGGCCCTGGCCCTGGCCATGCCGCAGTCTGCTCAGGCTATCGATGACGGAACCCTGGGCATCCGTCCTCAGCTTGAGTCGGATTTCTTTCACATTGTTCTCGCACCCGGCGCGGCCATCGATGCGACCGCGATCGTTAGTAACTACACGGATGCCGCGGTGACGTTACTCAACTATGCCGTCGACGGTCAAAGCACCCCCCAGGGCGCCTTCGCCCTCGCTGCGCAGGCCGACACGAGAGCGGGGGTGGGCGCCTGGGTCGCCCTCGACGCTAAGGAAATCACCGTTCCCGCCAATTCCGATCTCGCCGTACCATTCCGACTGACCGTTCCGGTCGGCACGACCCCCGGCGACTACGCCGGCGGACTGATCATTCAAAGTCCGCCGGTGCAGGGCGAAACAACCACGGGCAACGGTGACGCAGCGCTGCGGCTCGACGTGATCCAGCGTCAGGGGGTGCGCATCTACCTCACCGTCGACGGAACGGCCTCGGCGACCTTGGCTCACGGAGACCTGAGCTGGGAACGCTCGGGTGATTCGATCACCTTTGCGCTGCCCATCACGAATACCGGCAACACGATTCTCTTCCCGGTCACGGAGCTGTCGATTGACAGCGCCATCGGGGTGAACGACTCGCTCAGCTTCAACACCCCCGAAAGCATCCTGCCCGGGGCGACGCTAACGCTGCGAGCCGTGCTCACCGAGCTGCCGCTCATCCAAGCTGGCACCGCGCGCGCCACTCTGCAGAGCGATGCCGGCGCCGAAACGGTCAGCACCAGCCTCGTCTATCTGCCGTGGTGGATCATCGCCGTCGCCGTGCTTGTCCCGCTGTTCCTGGCCTTCGCCAGCTGGCGCACCACGCGGTTCATCCGACGCGCCCGGCAGGCCATCGCCCAGGTCGCCCGGGCCGAACAGGGCGCGTAGCCGTACCCTGCGCGAACCCTGCGCCAACCCTGATCGAGTCCTGCGCCACCGAGCCCCATTTCGGGGTTTGCCCGTGTAAAGATTGGTTATCGCCACCGGAGCTTGTTCTCACAACTGACAAGTTCGGCTCATCCCCTGCGACCAGTTGTCCCTTCTTCTTCGCCAGCCCGCACCGTGTGGCCGCGTTTTTTGGCGCGCCCGCACCCGCATCATCCAGAGGACACACCATGCACGCTCTTATCAAAGGCATCGTCATCACCACTACCACCGGCGTGCTGCTCGGTCTGGCCCTCTCCCCCGCTTACGCCGCCGACACCGACACCGTTGACGCCACCGTCAGCGCCGGAACTCTGAGCTTCGCGGCCAGTGCGCCCGACTCGATGACCAGTGTCATGCTCGACGGCATCTCCAACAAGACCTCGACCGGCCAGGCCCCGCAGTGGAAGGTCGTCAACGCTCGCGGCACCGCCGCCCCCTGGACGCTCTCGGCCAGCGTGACCCCCTTCACCAGCGCCGCGGGATCCGTCGACACGGTTGAGCGCGAGCTGGCCGCCAACAACCTCGTGATCACCCCCGGATCCGTCACCGCGGGCACCGGCTCCGACGCCGCTCCGACTACGGCGCCGGTCACAATGTCCGGCACGGCTCAGGCCCTGGTCTCGTCTACCTCGGGCAAGGGCACCTTCACCTTGACCCCGGTGTTCGACCTGACCGTTCCGGCCAACGCCTTCCGCTCCAATTACGCCGGCGATGATGGCGTCACCGTCAACCCTTACATCGCGACCATCACCTTCACGATCGCGTAACGCTCAGTACGCCCCACCGAACTCTTGAGCCTCCCTTGTTGCCGCAAGGGTGGCTCGAGTATTTAAGCCGCACACGTTTCGGTGGCTGGCATCCGGCCTGCGACCCGAAGGGGCTTTCCCGGCCGAAAGACTTATCTTGGGAGTGTGACAGCGTCCGTCTCGGCTCTCGACCTCTTCTCCATCGGCATGGGTCCATCCAGTTCCCACACGGTGGGACCGATGCGTGCTGCGCGCGTGTTCGCCGAACACCTGGTCGCGACCGGCCGCTTGGCCGAGGTCACCCGCATCCGCTGTTCTCTCTTTGGCTCGCTCGGTTCCACCGGACTCGGCCACGGCACTCCCGACGCCGTCCTGGCCGGCCTCCGGGGGCTTCGACCCGAAACCTGCGATCCGAGTGACGTGCGCGCGGCCTGGTCCGGCCTCGACACCGGCGCGACCATCACGCTGCTCGGCGGGCACACGATCCCGATCCTCCAGAGTGATGTGCACTTCGAACCGCATACCCGGCTCCCCGGGCATCCGAACGCGCTGACCCTGTCCGCGTTTGGAGCCGATCCGTTTGGCACCGACGACTCGACGGCGCTGTTCGAGGAGACGTACTATTTCATCGGGGGCGGTTTTATTCGGCACGACGGCGACCAGATTCGCGTGGCCGCTCCTCAGCAGCCGCTCCCCTTCGAGTCCAGTGCCGAATTGCTCGCGCTGTGCGACGCGCACGAGCTCAGCATCTGCGAGGTCGCGCGCCGCAACGAAGAAGCCATCCATGGCAGCGCCGCATTCGATGCCGGACTCGACGCCATCTGGGACGCCATGCACGTCTGTGTCGAAGCCGGCCTGGTCGCCGAGGGCACGCTGCCGGGCGGACTCAAGGTCAAGCGTCGGGCCGCAGCGGTACGTATGCGCTTAGAGGAATATGACCGCCTGCCCGCACACGACCAGGACACCTCGACCAAGTGGCTGCACGCCTTCGCGCTCGCGGTCAACGAAGAGAATGCGGCCGGCGGCCGCGTGTCACCGCGCCGACCAACGGGGCGGCTGCCAGGTCGAGGTCGGAGCTGCGTGTGCCATGGCGTCCGGTGCGCTCTGTGCCGTGCTCGGCGGCACACCGCGCCAGGTCGAAAATACGGCCGAGATCGCGATGGAGCATCACCTTGGACTGACCTGATACCCGGTCGGCGGCCTGGTACAGGTACCTTGCATCGAACGCAACGCCATCGCCTCGTCCACGGCCGTATCGGCGGCCCGGCTGGCGCTCCACGGCGATGGGACACACCTGGTCTCCCTCGACACCGTGATCGAAACCATGCGCCAAACCGGACTCGACATGATGACGAAGTAAAAGGAAACCAGCGAGGATGGCCTCGCGGTCAACGTGATCGAGTGCTGATCTGATCCCCACATGGGGGTAGTACTGCCTGTCCGACCGGACCGGTCTCCCCCTAAGCTGGCTGAACGCGTGGCTCGGCCGGGCCGCACCGTCTTTCTTTGAAGGGTTCCACCATTCGCACCGTTTTCGCACGTCGTCCCCCGGGCATCGCCGTCGCTGCCCTCCTGCTCGTTGCGCTGGTCGGCTGCGCCGGTGAACCAGCACCCGCGGTGACGGTGACCATCACGCCGAGCATCGCACCGACGCCTTCGCCGACGCCCACCCCGACGCCCACTCCGACACCCACGGAGGAAGCGGCATTGATTCCCAACCCGGAAGTACCCGATCTCGTGCCGAACGCGGAACCCGTGCCGCTGCCCCAGGGGCCGGCCGTCGACCTCGGCAGCACACCCGGCGCGCGCGGCACCACGATGTCCGATGGTGCCGGCGCGCTGCTCACCTACACGGTCATCGAAGGTGACGCATTCTTCGATATTGCCCAGCGATTCAATATCCCGGTGCAGCTATTGCTCACCATGAATCCCTCCGTGCCCGGACTCGGCGAGAACATCTACATCAAACAGAAAATCAACCTCGATTGGACCACGACGCTGTAGCTGTGTGTCTCTGAACGACCTGAACCGACTCCGATTCCGGCCGGTGTCGGCGGCCACCGCTAGCCTTGAATTATGACTTCACCCGTGCCATCCTCGCTCGTCGTGTCCAGCCCCATTGTGTCCACGCAATGGCTGGCCGACCATCTCGGTTCCGACAATCTGGTCATTCTCGACGCCACCGTGTTTGCCCTGGCACCCGTCACCCCCGATGGGCCGCGTTACCTCAGTGGGCGCGAGGACTACCTCACCAAGGGACACATCCCCGGTGCCGTGTTCGCCGACCTGTTCGACGTTTTCTCCGACCCGACCGGCGAATTCGACTTCTCGCGGCCGAACGCCGAACTGTTTGAAGCGGCCGCAGCATCCGTCGGCATTGACAATGAGATCACGGTGGTCGTCTACGACGCCGTCGTCGGTCAATGGGCGGCGCGCATCTGGTGGCTGTTCCGATCCTTCGGCTACGACAATGTCGCCGTGCTCGACGGCGGCCTGACCAAGTGGCACGCCGAAACGCGCCCGTACGCCACCGGCGCCGTACGCCCGCGGGTCGCCGGCGGCACGCACCCAAGATTCTCCGGCGGCTTTGTGGCAACGCCGCGGCCCGAGCTGTGGGTCGACAAGAGCTTTGTCGAGTCGATCGTCGCCGGCCACGCGGATGCCGCCCTCGTTTGCTCCATACCGCCGGCGGAGTTCGCCGGTACGGCCGGAACCCGCCCGCGCGCCGGGCACATTCCGGGCAGCATCAGCCTGCCAGCCGCGAAGCTCGTCGACCCCGTCACGAACGCGTTCCTCCGTGGTGACGCGCTCAAAGCGACCCTCGCGCCCACCGTGACCTCAAGCGCTCACCTCGTGACCTACTGCGGCGGTGGGATCGCCGCGGCGGCCAGCGCTCTCGCGCTCATCCGCGCCGGCAACGAGCACGTCTCGATCTATGACGGGTCGCTCAACGAATGGACGGCCGACGCGGCCGCGCCGCTGAGCGCTCCCGGCGCGTAGCGGCGCAGCACGCCGACACCGCACGCGCACGCCCGATCTGGGTAGCCGCTATGCCCGTTACCGTAGCGGCTACCAGTCTCGGGCGTGGGCGCGGTCAAGACCCTGTGCGCGATTAAGGGCGCGGGCGCGGTTAAGGGCGCGGAGCCGCGCTACAGCCGGTTGACCCCGGTGACGCGCACGACGGCTTCGCCGAGCTCGTCAGAGTCGGCGAGGTTCACGCTCGCGCTGATTCCCCAGTCGTGGTCCCCGGCCGGGTCGTCGAGAATCTGGCGCACGATCCACTCTTCGGCGCCCTCCTCGATCATGAGCAGGTCGGAGCTGCGCGCGTTGCCGCCGGTGAGCAGCTCATTGTGCTCGGCGAAGTAGCCATCCATCGCCTCGGCCCAGACGTCACTGGAATAGCCGTGCTCGCGGTCCAGTTCGCCGAGCTGGTCGTAGTGCTCGAGTGCGGCCAACTGCACCCGGCGGAACAGTTCGTTCCGCACCAGAATGCGAAAGGCCCGCGTGTTGGTGGTGAGGCGGCGCGGCGGCGGCGGCAGAATCGCGTGCGATTCGGCGGCGTGCACGGCGAGATCGGGGTGCAGCAGTTCCTCCCACTCGTCGAGCAGGCTCGAGTCGACCTGGCGCACGAGCTCGCCGAGCCATTCGATCAGGTCGAGCAGGTCTTCGTTCTTAGCCTCGTCGGGAATGGTCTGTCGGGCCGCCCGGTAGGCGTCAGACAGGTAGCGCAGCACGACACCCTCGCTGCGGGCGAGCTTGTAGAACGCGATGAATTCCCCGAACGACATGGCCCGCTCATACATGTCGCGCACGACGGTCTTCGGTCGCAGCTCGAAGTCGGCGATCCATGGCTGGGAGGCCTTGTAGGTCTCGAAGGTGTAGTTCAGCAGCTCCTCGAGGGGCTTGGGGTAGGTGATCTCTTCGAGCAGCTCCATCCGCTCGTCGTATTCGATGCCTTCCCGCTTCATCGCATTCACAGCTTCACCGCGGGCGGCGAACTGCTGCCCCATGAGCACCGGCCGCGGGTCGTCCAGGGTAGATTCCAGAATCGAGATCATGTCGAGCGAGTAGGTGGGCGCTTCGGGGTCGAGCAGCTCGAACGCGGCCAGCGCGAACGGCGAGAGCGGCTGGTTGAGCGCAAAGTTGGCCTGCAGGTCGACGGTCAAACGGATGCTGCCGCTCGCGCTCTGCTCCACAATTCCGGCTTCGCGGAGGGTCTTGTAGATGCCCAGCGCGCGCCGGGCCAGCACCAGCTGTCGCCGCCACGGTTCGTGGTTGTCGAAGACCAGCGAGTACACGTGCGCGAAGGCGTCGCCGCCGCGCCCGATCACGTTGATCAGCATCGCCGCGGTCATCTGCATGCTCGACGACAGGGTCTCGGGTTCGGCGTCGACCAGTCGGCGAAAACTCGGTTCGCCCCAGGACACAAAGCCGTCGGGTGCCTTCTTGCGCACGATCTTGCGCTTCTTCTTCGGGTCGTCGCCGGCCTTTTCAATGGCCTTGAGGTTCTCGCTCTCGTGCTCCGGCGCCTGGATCACGACCGTGCCGGCGGTGTCGTAGCCGGCCCGCCCGGCCCGCCCGGCGATCTGATGGAACTCGCGCACGTTGACCTGGCGCATTTTCACACCGTCGTACTTGGTGAGCGCGGTGAACAGCACGGTGCGAATGGGCACGTTGATGCCGACGCCGAGGGTGTCGGTGCCGCAGATCACGCGCAGGTAGCCGCGCTGGGCGAGCTGCTCGACCAGCCGACGGTATTTGGGCAGCATGCCGGCGTGGTGCACGCCGATTCCCATGCGAATGAGCCGCGACAGGGTCTTGCCGAAACTCGTGGTGAACCGAAACTCGCCGATCAGTTCGGCGATCACATCACGCTGCTCGCGGGAGGCGACCTTGGCGCTCGCGAGGGCCTGGGCGCGTTCCAGGGCGGCCGCCTGAGAGAAATGCACGATATACACCGGGGCTTTGTCGGTGTGCAGCAGTTCTTCGACGGTTTCGTGCACGGGCGTCTGCTCGTAGTAGTAGCTGAGTGGGACCGGGCGTTCCACCCCGGTCACGACGGCCGTGTCCCGTCCGGTACGCCGGGACAGGTCGTCGCTGATGAACTTCACGTCACCGAGCGTGGCCGACATGAGAATGAATTGCACCCGCGGCAACAACAGCAGCGGCACCTGCCAGGCCCAGCCGCGCTCCGGGTCACCGTAGAAGTGAAATTCGTCCATCACGACGAGGTCGACTTCGGTGTCCTCACCGTTGCGCAGCGCGAGGTTGGCGAGGATCTCCGCCGTGCAACAGATGATCGGAGCGTCGGCGTTGACGCTCGAATCGCCGGTCATCATGCCGACGTTCTCCGCTCCAAAGGTCTCCACCAAGGAGAAGAACTTTTCGCTCACCAGGGCCTTGATCGGCGCGGTGTAGAAACTGCGCTTGCCGGCCGAGAGCGCGGCGAAGTGGGCCCCGACAGCCACGAGTGACTTGCCGGTTCCGGTCGGTGTGCTCAAAATGAGGTTGGCACCGGAGACGATTTCGATGACCGCTTCCTCCTGCGCCGGGTACAGGGTGAGGCCCTGCTCGGCCGCCCAGCTTTCGAACGCCTCGAAGAGAACATCGGGGTCGGTTTCGTTTTCGAGGCGTTCAAGCACAGACATAGTCCCTCAAGACTGCACTACCGCGCGCACAAGATGTGACGGATGTCTGACGAAACTGATCCTGCGCCCCCGCTGGGTGGTAATCACAGCAGCCCGTTCTAGGCTGGCGACATGGTCTACGTCACCCCGGACACCGCTGCTGTTGCCACGCCAAGTCGTGCCCGGTCACTCTGGCGCCCGGCGGCTGCCGGGCTCGCCGCGGCGCTGGCTGGCCTCGGGCTGGCCGAGCTGACTGCCGCGTGGATCGCCCCCGGCGCGAGCCCGGTACTCACGGTCGGCGCGCTCGTCATCGACATCGTTCCTGCCGGCGTCAAAGACCTGGTGATCGGCCTGTTCGGCACGGCCGACAAGATCGTGCTGATCGTCACCATCGTGCTCGTGCTGCTGGTACTCGCCGCCCTCGCCGGAATCCTGGAGAGCCGGCGCCCGCCGTTCGGCCGACTGCTCGTCGTACTCATCGGGGGGATCGCCCTGTTCGCGGCGCTGTCCCGCTCGAGCGCCTCTACCCTCGACGTGGTGCCCGCCGTCGCCGCCATGGGGGTCGCGGCGATCGCGCTGACCCTTCTCACGACCCGGTTGCCGCGGTCCGCGCCGGAACCGGCCGGCGCACCCCGCGACCTGAACCGCCCTGACCGTCGTCGGTTTCTCGTCTACACCGGCGTGACCGCCGGCATCGGGCTGCTCGCCCTGGCCGGCGGCCAGATCAGCGCCGCAGCGACCCGGGCAGCGGATGCCGCGCGCGCGCTGTTCACGCTGCCACCGGCATCCGTTCGACAAGCCGCCATACCGGCCGGGGCGAGCCTCGACGTGGCGGGCATCACCCCGCTGATCACCCCGAACGCCGACTTTTACCGCATCGATACCGCCCTCAGCGTGCCGCGCATCGACCCGCGCGACTGGCGGCTGAAGATCACCGGAATGGTCGAGAACGATGTCGAGATCGACTTCGCCGAACTGCTCGCCCTGCCGCTCGAAGAGAGCACAACGACGCTCGCCTGCGTCTCCAACTATGTCGGCGGCGACCTGATCGGCAATGCCACTTGGCTCGGCTATCCGATTCGCGAGCTGCTGGCCCGGGCGAAACCGCAGACCGGGGCCGACATGGTGCTCTCCCGAAGCCAGGACGGTTTCACCGCCGGCACCCCGATCGAGGCGCTGACCGACGGGCGCAACGCCATTCTGGCGGTCGGCATGAACGGCGAACCGCTGCAGCTCGAACACGGCTACCCGGTGCGCATGGTGGTACCCGGCCTGTATGGCTACGTGTCAGCGACAAAGTGGGTGGTGGAACTCAAGCTCACGCGCTTCGCCGATGAGCAGGGTTACTGGACGCCGCGCGGTTGGTCCGCCCTCGGGCCGGTCAAAGTCTCCTCGCGCATCGACGTACCGCGCGCCGGAACGTCGGCGACGGCCGGGTCGGTCGTCATTGCCGGTGTCGCCTGGTCCCAGCACGTGGGCGTGAGCGCCGTCGCGGTGCAGATCGACGACGGCCCCTGGCAGGACGCTACGCTCGCCGACGCGATCTCAGTCGACACCTGGCGGCAGTGGGCGTACACCTGGACCAACGCCATCGCCGGCGACCACACCGTAAGGGTGCGGGCAACGGATGCCGCTGGCCTCGTTCAAACGTCGGCCACAGCCGACGTCGCCCCCGACGGCGCCACCGGACTGCACGAAATCTCGGTGTCTGTCTCGTAGTTCATTCGGAGTCAGTTGCCCTCATAGGCGGCGCGCAGCCAGCCGAGCAGCTCCGGGTCGACCTCGGCGAGACTCGTCACCGACAACGTGTGGGTGCATATCCCGCCGGCCAGCAGCAATCGGTCGGTGGGCGCGGCATCCGCCAGATTGACGCCCAACTGCAGGCGCTTGGCGCTCGCCGCTGCGATCAGGGCGAATGGCCTGTGGCGCCGCAGCGAGACGCGTGGGGGCTGCGCCAGAACGCGGGAATTCGGGTAGCGGGGTGAGGCCGGGCGAGCACGGTGCGCGGGAGACGCGCAGAAACGCGGGAGTTCGGGCGTGGCCAGCACTCCCGCGCCACCCGTCGCGCGGGGGCTGCGCCGGAGTTGCGCCTACCGCGCACTGGCGCAAGTCTCGCGCCGCGTGACGCTCCCCGTTCGAGGGCGACCGACTAGCCGTTGGCCCCGCTCGTGTTGATCACGCCGTTGACGCCGGCCGGGAAGAACCCGCCCGAACGCACCGGGGCCGCGTTGAGATACGTGATGTTGAGCACCTGGGCGGCGCTGCGGCTGAAAGCCAGACCGTTGGCATCGGTCGGCACGAGGTTCGCCTTCGACGCGTTGCCAATGCCCTGGTCGAGGTCGGACGAACCATCGACGGCGTCGCGCACATCGGAGATCGCCTGGGCGGTCGTGTAGACCGACGGCAGGGCAATACCGAGCGCGTAGAGCGTGCTGCGAATGACACCGGCGTGATATGCCTCCACCGCGAGCAGGCCAGCCGCCGCCTCCAGGAACGTCTTGTTCGAGATCAGGGGCGCTGCGCCCTTGTAGGCGGTCACTCCGACGTCTTCGAAAATGAAGGCACCGAACAGAAAGTTCGCCTCGTTGGCGTAGACGTCGAACTTTTGCCCCGGCTTGACCAGCCCGGCCGCCTGGGCGGCAGCCGTGAAGCTCGCATCGAGGTTGATCTTGGGGCGGGACACGGCGACGCTGCCGAGCGCTGACCGCAGGAAGGCCACGTGCGCCTTCTCGTCGGCGGCGATCTCGTCGGCGTACTTCTTGATAATGGCCGTCTTGAAGTGCACCATGCGACCGCCGGTCACCCCGCCGCGGGTTCCGGTTCCTGTGGTCAGGCCGTCGGGCAGCCCGCTGCCGGTCGTGGCGCGCAGGTAGAACTCAGCCTCGAGGTATTCAAGGTTGAGTGCGAAGTTCAAAATGGAGGCGTCGCTGGGCGCGGCTGCTGGTGCCACGGCAGCTTCCGCCGCGAGCGCCGGACCGCCGGTGGCGAGTACCGCCGCTCCCACGCCGAAGCCGGCCACACCGGCAGCCCGCAGAAAGTTGCGGCGGTCCGTGGAATTCTCTGCACTGCGGTTGATGGCATTCGTAATGAAACCCTGATCGAACATCCTTGTTCTCCTGACGTTGTATGAATGTGCCGAGCGTGTCTGAACAGACCTCGTCAACCTACCCGCGCAAAACAGATCGCCCCAACGGCTGGACACGGACGTAAGCAAACGATAAGGAGTACGTGCGCTTTAAGCGGATGCTGATCCACGATCAGAGCAGCAGCCCGTCCGCTCCGACGGGAGCCAGGCGCCGGGCGGCCCGGCGGTCGTGCAGCACGGCGATGCCGTAGGCGGCAAAGTAGAGCGCGACCATGGGCACCGCGAGCAGGAACATCGATACGACGTCGGCGGCCGGCGTCGCGATGGCGGTGAACAGAATGATCACGAGGATGGCCACCCGCCAGGATTTGATGACCGAACGGGCGCTGATCACCCCGGCGAAGTTCAGCAGCACGATGAACACCGGCAGCACGAACGCGATACCGATGGCGATCATGAGTTTGAGCACGAAATCGAAATAGTTCTGGGCGTTGATGAGCGCTGCGTCCTGCTGCGGCGCGAAACTCGTCATGAGCTCGACGACGTGCGGCAGCACGTACCAGCCAGCCGCGCAGCCGATCAGAAATAGCGGAACGGCCGAGAAGAAGAATCCGAAGGTGTATTGCTTCTCGCGGCGGGTCAGCCCGGGGACCAGAAAGGCGAATATCTGGTAGAGCCAGACGGGGCTCGAGACGATCAACCCGACGTAGAACGAGATGCGCAGCTTCAGGTCGAACGCACTCGTGATGTCGGGGTAGTTGATCTGCGCGTTGCGGTTCTGCGCCCGAACGATGGCATAGATCGGCTCGCGCAGCCCGTCCCAGACGAATCCAGACAGCAGCCAGCCCGCAATCGCACCGACCAGGATCCCGGCAGCGGCGAGAAAGAGGCGCTTGCGCAATTCCAGCAGATGCTGCCCGAGCGACATTTTGCTCTTGTCGGGAGTGCTGCGCACCCCCTGAACCACCATCAGGCTTTCGGGTGTGGTGCGCCGCGCGAGTCTGTACTGGGGCTGCTGTGGGCGCTCGTGCTGCCGTCGGCTGGCCGAGTTTCACTGTTGCGGTCCGGCGTGATCTCGCTCTTGAAGATCTTCATCGACTGGCCGAGGCTGCGGGCGAGCCCCGGCAGCTTCGGAGCGCCGAACAACAACAGGATCACAACGAGAATGATCAGAAAATGCCATCCGGTCAGGTTGGCCAGCATATGAATTCTCCTTCGAATCAAGTCGGTCGTGCAGCAGTGTATCCGCCGCAGCACCGACAAATCCGGGAAAAGCTCAGCATTTCCTGCGGCCGTAAGGTTTCTGCTATCCGGTTATCGTCAGCTGGCTGACTCGGCCGTCGCCGCGGCGAAGCGCTCGAGAACATCCCCGATCCGCGCTTTGCAGCCGCCACATCCGGTGCCGGCGCGAGTGGCCGCACCGATGCAGGCGATGGTGGTGTTGCCGGCTTCGGCAGAGTCGGCAATGGCGCCGACGGTGACGCCGTTGCACCAGCACACGGTCGCGTCCCGCGCGAACGCGCTGCCAGCCTCGGGCTCGTAGTCCGGTCCGTCGTAGCGCAGCAGGACAGAGCGGTCCGCCGGCAGCTCACTGCCGCGCTCGAACAGCAGGGTCAGCTCGGCGGCCGTGCGCGGCATCCCGACGCAGACGAAGCCGTCGAGAATGCCGTCGCGGGTGACCATTTTCACATAGCGTCCGTGCTCAGGGTCGGCCCACTGCGACACGTGCAGCGGAGCGGATGCACACCCCGCAGCGTGGTCGTCGACTGAAAGGTCCCCGGGGTCAGCGGAGGTGTTGCCGACCGAGACGACGTCGATTCCCTCGGCTTTGAGCATGACGACGGCCGAAGCGGATGCCGCGAGCGCCGCCGTGTCGGGCCGGCCCAGCACCGAGGCGGTGAATCGTGCGGCGAGCCAGTCGGCCTGGCGCCAGCCCGGACCGATCAGGCCGCTCGGCCCGCCGGCCGGCGGCGCCGTCGAATCGCCGGCGCGGGGCGCGGCTGCCACGTGGGCACAGTCGCCGATCGCGTAGATGCGCGCGTCGGTCCAGCTCTGCAGGTTCTCATCGACCAGGACCCCGGTCGAGACCGGCAAACCGGCCAGCTGGGCCAGTTCGGTGCGGGCGCCGACCCCGCAGGAGAGCAGCAGCAGGTCGCCATGAATCTGTTTGCCGTCGGCGCAGATCAGGGCGTCGAAGCGGTCGACGCCGTCGTCGTCCTGGTGAAACAGCAGGCTTTCGGCGCGGGAGTGGTTGACCATGGTGACGCCGGCCCGCCGGGCGCTCCGGGCGAGCACGCTGCCGCCGCCCCGGTCGAGGTTGCGCGCCATCGGAATCTCTCCGTGGTAGACGACACAGGCCTCTCCCCCGGCGGCGGCAGCGGCGAGCGCGATCTCCATGCCGAGCACTCCGGCGCCGAGCACGACGATGCGTTTGCCGGCCGTCACTGCTGCGAGTACCCGCTCCGCGTCGTCCAGGTCACGCAACACGGTAACCCCGCGCGGGAGCGGGGCGCCGCTTGTGTCGAGGGTGGCGGCATCCGTTGGAGGTATCTGGCGGTCTCGGCGCACCCGGGTGACGCCGTCGAGCGTGGGGATATTGGCGCGGGCGCCGGTCGCGAGCACGAGCCGATCGTAGGGCAGCAGGGTGCCATCGCTGAGGGACACCACCCGGCGGCTGCGCAAAATGGCCGTGACACCCACACCGCGGCGCAGGTGCACGCCGGCCTCCCGGGCGGCGAGCGTGTCGGTGATATCCAGGCTCTCCCGGTCGGCGTTTCCGACGGCATATTCGGCGATCAGCACCCGATTGTAGGCGTCGGCGCTCTCGGCCCCGACCACGGTCAGGGTGGCCGCGCCCTGGCGCACGAGCGGCAGCAGCTCTTCAACGAAACGGGCACCGACCGGGCCGTAGCCGACCAGCACGATGCGCTCGGGTTGCTCAGACATGGGCGCCTGCTTCCACGAGTGCTTTCACTCGAACGGTCGTCTTCTTGAATTCGGGCATGCCGCTGATGGGATCGGTCTCGTCATCGGTCAGCAGGTTGGCGCGCTGGTCGCCGGCAAAGTGAAACGGTAGAAACACCGTGTCGAAGCGGACGTCGGTGCTCACCTGGGTGCGGCAGCGCACCGTTCCGCGGTCGTTGCTGACTTCGACCCAGGCCTCGTCCTCGATCCCGAGCTGCTCGGCGGTGGCCGGGTGCAGCTGCAGGCGGGCCTCCGGCTGGGCATCGGCCAGTTCTTTCACCCGCCGGGTCTGGGTTCCGCTCTGATAGTGCTCGAGCAGGCGACCGGTGATCAGAGTCAGGGTGCCGCCGACCTGGGCCGGCGCGCCGAGGCGCCGCGCCGTGACGGCGACGAAGTGCGCGCGGCCGTCGGGGTGGGCGAAGCGATCCAGAAAGAGCCGCGGCGTTCCGGTGGACCCGACCGGGTAAGGCCAGAAGGCCGGTTCCTCGGAGTCGAGCAGGGCATAGCTCAGGCCGGAGTAGTCGGCCAGCCCGCCCGCGGAGGCCTGGCAGAGTTCGTCGAACACGGCAGCCGCCTCGGCACTGAAGGTTCCCGGGGAATTCAGCCGTCTGGCGAGTTCCTGCCAGATCCACAGTTCGCTGCGCACTCCCCCCGGAGCCTCGACGGCCTGGCGACGACGAATGACGCGGCCCTCGAGCGACGTCATGGTCCCCTCTTCCTCGGCCCACTGGGTCACCGGCAGTACCACGTCCGCCAGCACCGCGGTTTCGGAGAAGAAAAAGTCGGCCACGACCAGAAAATCGAGCGTTTTAAGAGCGGCCCGCACCCGGTCGGCGTTCGGCGCGGAGACGACGACGTTGGAGCCGTGTACCAGCAGACAGCGGATGCCGCCCGGCTCGCCGAGTGCGCTCAGCAGCTCGACCGCGGGCAGGCCCACACCGGGCAAGCTGTCGGGGTCGACGCCCCAGACCCCGGCGACGTGGGCCCGGGCGGCAGGGTCGGTGATCTTGCGGTAGCCCGGTAGCTGGTCGCACTTCTGCCCGTGCTCGCGACCGCCCTGCCCGTTGCCCTGGCCGGTGAGGGTGCCGTAACCGGAATGGCTCGTGCCGACGAGGCCGAGCACGAGGCTGAGGTTGATGGCCGCGGTCGCTGTGTCGGTGCCGTCGGCGTGCTGCTCAACGCCGCGCCCGGTGAGAATGTAGGTGCCACTGCCGGTCGCGGCTCCCCGGGCAGCGCCGGCGGCGAGGCGGCGGGCGAGTTCGCGCAGCTGCCAGACCGGAACGCCGGTCTGTTCCTGCACGCGGGTCGGCCACCACTGGCTCACGCTGCGGCGCACGGCGTCGAACCCGGTGGTGCGGGCTTCGAGGTAGTCCTGGTCGACGAGTTTCTCGGCGATGACGATGTGGGTCAGCCCGAGCAGCAGCACGAGGTCGCTGCCCGGGGTCGGCTGCACGTGCATGCCGGCGCCGTCCGCGGTGAGCCGGGCGGTCGCGGTACGCCGTGGGTCGACGACCACGAGGCCACCGGCGGCGCGGGCTCCGTCGAGGTGGCCAATGAACGGAGGCATGGTCTGTGCCACGTTGGAGCCGAGAATGAGGATGGTGTCGGCCGCATCGAGCTCGTCCACCCGAAACGGCAGCCCTCGGTCGAGGCCGAAGGCACGGTTGCCGGCCGCGGCGGCGCTCGACATGCAGAACCTGCCGTTGTAGTCAATGCGGCTGGAGCGAAGCGCCACCCGGGTGAATTTGCCGAGCTGGTAGGCCTTCTCGTTGGTCAGGCCGCCGCCGCCGAACACGCCGACCGCGTCGGCCCCGAACTCCGCACGGGTCTCGCGCAGCTTCGCGGCGACGAGGTCGAGCGCGTCGCTCCAGGCGGCCGGCTCGAAGGTTCCGTCGGCCTGACGCAGCAGGGGTTCGAGAATCCGGTCCGGCGAGACGAGCAGTTCGGCCGAGGTCCAGCCTTTCTTGCACAGGCCGCCACGGTTGGTCGGAAAGTCCCGGCCCGCGACCGTTACCGCGGCGGCCAGCGAAGCGGAGCCGTCAGCATCCGCTTCTCTCGCTGTCGCAGCAGCGGAACTCAGTGTCATCGCGCACTGCAAAGCGCAGTACGGGCAGTGGGTGGCGGTCGCGGTCATAGGGTCCTAGATCTTCTGGCCGGCGACGGAGGAACCGCGGCGGAGATAGACGAAGGCGGTGACGCACATCATCACAACATAGGCGATGGCGAAGGCGTAGATCGCGCTGGAATAGTCCCCAGTGGTGGTCTTGGAATAGCCGAGCACCTGCGGAATGATGAACCCGCCGTAGGCGCCGACCGCGGAGATGAGGCCGAGGGCCGCGGCCGTTTTACGCTGGGTGTTGACGTCGCCCGAGTTCTGGTGGGCGTCTTTCACACCGCTGCGGGCCGAGAACACGCTCGGAATCATGCGGTAGGTCGAGCCGTTGCCGATTCCGGTGGCGACGAAGATGAGCAGGAAACTGCCGAGGAAGGCCCAAAAGTTACCGAGCGGCAGCACCGCGACGACCACGAGAGCTCCGACGGCCATCACGCCGAAGGCGGCGACGGTGACGGATGCCCCGCCAAAGCGGTCGGCCAGGCGTCCGCCGGCCGGGCGGGCCAGCGAACCGACGAGAGCGCCGATGAAAGCGAGCGACAGGGAGGCGGATGCGACCTGGAAGGTGGAGTATGCCGGAAACTGGTCGGCGATGAGCTTGGGGAAGACGCTCGCGAAGCCGATGAATGAGCCGAAGGTGCCGATGTAGAGCACGGCGAGAATCCAGAAGTGCGGTTCCTTGACCGCGGCGATCGAACCGGCGAAGTCGGCCTTGGCGTTGGTGAGGTTGTCCATGTACTTCCAGGCGCCCCACATGGCGACGAGGATGAGGGGAATCCAGAACCAGCCGGCGAAGCTGATGTTCAGGGTGCCGACGGCACCGAGGGTGATCACGATCGGCACGATGAGCTGGGCCACCCCGGCGCCGAGGTTGCCGCCTGCGGCATTTAGGCCGAGCGCGTAGCCCTTCTGGCTCTGCGGGTAGAAGTAGGTGATGTTCGACATCGAGCTGGCGAAATTGCCGCCACCGAAGCCGGCGAGCGCGGCGACAAACAGCATGACGCCGAACGGGGTGTCCGGATTGCCGACGCAGATTCCGAGGGCGATCGAGGGTATCAGCAGCAGGCCGGCCGAGATGATGGTCCAGTTGCGACCGCCGAACTTGGGCACCATGAACGTGTACGGAAAGCGCAGGGTCGCGCCGACGAGGCTCGGCATCGAGATGAGCCAGAACACCTCGGTGGTGGAGAAGGTGAAGCCGGCGGCCGGCAACGACACGACGACAATGCTCCACAGTTGCCAGACCACAAAGCCGAGGAACTCGGCAAAGATCGACCATTTGAGGTTGCGGGCGGCGATGAGCTTGCCGCCCTGTTCCCACTGCTTCTTGTTCTCCGGGTTCCAATTGTCGATCCACCGGCCCGGACGGTGCACGAGCACGGCGGTGTCTGTATCGATCACGTTCGGTGCTGATTCAACGGTGCTGGATGTCATCGAAGTCCCCTCGGGATGAAGCGGCAGGCAGCCCGAGCGGCTAGCCATGACTTCGACGTTAGCCAGCGCGTGTTTCCGGCAACCGTGGCACCGGTTACCTTTCGATCACGAGATGATCACACCAGCTCGGGGGACGTGATGGGGCGCTGTTACATGACGGACACAATACGGGCAACGGATGACGAGGGTGGCAGACTTAGTCAACCTGCGCTCCGCTGTTTGAAAGGCCACCTAATGACGATCACCGCTGCCGCCGACGGTTCTGCCCTCGGAAACCCCGGACCAGCCGGTTGGGCCTGGTACGTCGACGACTCCTCCTGGGCGGCTGGCGGCTGGAAGCACGCGACCAACAACCAGGGTGAGCTCAAGGCCGTGCTCGAACTGTTTCGGGCGACCGCACACATCGATGACGATCTGCTCGTGCTCTGCGACAGCCAGTACGTGATCAACTCCGTCACCAAGTGGATGAAGGGCTGGAAGGCGAAGGGCTGGCGCAAGGGCGACGGCAAACCGGTCATGAATCTGGATTTGCTCAAGGAGATCGACGAGGCCATCGCCGGGCGTCGCTACCGGTTCGAGTGGGTCAAGGGGCACGTCGGGCATCCGCTCAACGAGGCCGCCGACGAGCGTGCGCGCGGGGCGGCCGAGGCGTTTCAGCGCGGCCGTCCGGCACCGGCCGGGCCGGGTTTTCGCGCGGGCGGAGCGGCGGCCGAGCCTGGTGTTAGCGGAGGGCGCGCTGCGACGGCTGCGGCATCCGTCGGTCAGCGCTCGCCGACGTTGACCGCGGACCGGATGACGGAGCAGGCTTCGGCCTACGCACACGATGAGCTGTTCTCTTTCGACGATCTCGGTCACGACATCGGCGAGAATTTTCGCGACCTGACCGACCCACACGGCACGAGCGCGGTGCGCAGCGCGGGCGAGTTGCACCGGGTGACCCTGTCGCTCAGCGCCGAGGAGCACCAGCGCCTGGTGCAGCGGGCCGCTGCCCGCAACGTGACCGTCGAGGAGTACCTACGCGGTCTGATCTAGGGCGTGAGACCATGGAACATGATCGTTTCACCCTTTAATCCCACGCAATTGCACGTTTTCGAGACCGCACTCGGCGAACGCCGCCTCGAACTGACCGAGAAGTCCCAGCGTCTCGCCGACACCTTCGCCGGCGTGCAAAGCTCCCGTAGCGACGGCTCGGCCGATGGCGCCCACGACGCTGAGGCTTCCTCGCTGCGCACCGAATGGTCACGCATGTCGGGATTTCAGGGCGAGGCCGTCGAAGAGCTCGCGGCCATCGACCGGGCCCTGCAGCGCATCGTCGATGGCAGCTACGGCCGGTGCGTGCGCGGCGGCGAGATTATCCCCGAGGGCCGGCTGCAGATCAAGCCCGCCGCCGACCTCTGCATCGCCTGCGCCGAGACGGCCGCGCAGCGACGACGCTAGCTGCACCCACTTTCACGCTACGCGGGAGTTGTGCAGCAGCAGATGCCGCGTCAACGCACGCCGATCAGCGAGCGCAGCCCGAACTCGGAGACGATCGGGATGCCGTAGTCGCGGGCCTTGCCGGTCTTTCCGGTGAACGACTCCGGGTTGGCGGCGACCAACAGCCGGGTGCGCATCGTGACCGCCGTGCCCAGAGACAGTCCGCGGGCAACCAATTCTTTGCCCCAGTCGGCGCGGGCGCGGGCCATGTCACCGGTCAACACGACGATATCGCCGCGTTCCAGCAGTACTTCGTCGATGGAGGTAACCGGTTGACGCGGCGCCAAGGCGGGCGTAGCCAGCGCGGTCGCGACGACCTCGGGGGCAACATCGAGCATGCGGGCGACGGCGATCAGCTCGGCCGAATCGGCAATGCTCAGCGCGCCGCTCGACCACGCGACGCGCACGAGGTCTTCGAAGTAGCCGCGGTGCAGGGCGGTGCAGTCGGTCGGGCTGATCCCGCTGACTTCCGCCTGTATGCGCAACTCACGCGTGTCACGAGGCAGAAGCACGCGATCGAGCAGACACAGATCGAGCAGGGCGAGATAGTCGAGGTGCTCCTCCGGGCCGGTGTAGTCGGGCAGCTTCACGGTCACCCGGGCGAGAAAACTCGGCGTCGCCAGGACAACCGTGGGTGTCGGGTCGCGGTGCACCCAGGCCGGCGCAGTGCCGACCGGCGCAGTGCCCGTGGTTGCGCGCGGGAGGGCCGGCCAGACATTCAGCTCGGCCCGGTCGAGGGCGTCGGTCCACGGGGCAGCGCTCGGCGAACCGTGCAGATAGGCCGCCAGCAGGCTCGCACCGGCGACGGCCTGCACGAGTGCTCCAGGGCCGGGCTCGATCTCAATGTCGTAGGCCGCGCAGCAATCCACCAGCAGTCGTCCGGCACCCGGCAGGTAGCTGCGGGCCAGTTGCATGGTGCAGACAGCTTCGAGTCCGCGACCGGGGGCGTAGCCGATCTGGTCGAACTCGCTCATCAGAAAGCCGGTGACGAACTGGGCATTGTGGGTGACCAGCACACGTCCGCTGAGCAGATCGACCAGGCGCGGAGCGATCTGGGCAAACGTCGGTGCGCGCAGCAGCTCGGCCGTGCTGACGCCATGGTTCGTCGCGCCCCCCACGTTGCTTTCCGGGTTGACGACAGTCTCCCACCGCGCAGTAATGTGACCACCCTCGTCGAGGTGCACCACGGCGACCTCGACGACCCGGTCCCGTTGGTACGGGAACAGTCCAGTGGTTTTCAAACTTATAACGGCGTATCCACGTTCGGGCATGGTCTCACTCCACAATCTTGTGTTGTGAAGTTATCGACAAACCGCCGGCTGTGCGAATTCCCCTTCGGGGGCTTGACGCGTCGCCTGAACCACTGATTTATGCGCAGTGGGTCTCGTCGTGTGGCCAAAAACTGCTCACGCGTTGGGTCTAACCCAGTACGGCCGAGGCTGAACGCTGCAGGCGCGAGCGGACGCTGCTCACGCGTCCGGCAGGCCAGGCGTGCAAGCAGCTTTCGGGCACAATCACAAATTTGCAGCCACGACAGCGGTCTGGGCGACGGCGCCCGGGTTAGCGTGCCGGGGCGGCGGCGGCCGCCTTCTTCGCCGAGTTCTTCGGCGGCAGCAGGGTATCGGCCTCTTCGAGGGACATACCGTTCGTCTCGGGAACCTTGCGCAGCACGAACCAGAACGACAACCCGGCGAACAGGGCGTAGAGGCCGTAGGTGATCGGCAGTGAGGCATCCGCCATCGGGGGGAAGCTGACTGTGATAAGGAAGTTCGCGATCCACTGGGCCGCCGCGGCGAGCCCGAGTGCCTTGGCCCGAATCGAGTTCGGGAACATCTCCCCGAGCAACACCCAGACCACGGGACCCCAGGACGCGCCGAACGAGATCACGAACAGGTTGGCCGCAACGAGCGCGATCGGCGCCCACGCCCCCGGCAGGCTCAACTCGCCACCCACCGTCACCGACTGGCTGAACGCGATAGCCATGGTGGCGAGCGACACCGTCATGCCGATGGAACCGGTGAGCAGAATCGGTCGCCGTCCGATCCGGTCGACCAGGGCGATCGCGACCAGGGTGACCAGGATATTGGTCACCGAGGTGATCACCGAGATGGTCAGCGAGTTGGATTCTTCGAACCCGACGGCCTCCCAGAGGGTGGTCGAATAGTAGAAAATCACGTTGATGCCGACGAACTGCTGGAACACCGACAGTATGATTCCGACCCAGACGATCGGCTTCAGCCCGAAGGTACCCCCCCGCAACGAGCCCGATTTCTGGGATCGCGCGTCGACCTCGATCGACCGGCGCATGTCGCGAATCTCGCGATCGACGTCGCCGCTCGGCCAGAGCCGGGTGAAGACGGCGCGGGCATCCGCTTCTTTATCTTTCAGAATCAGAAAACGCGGGGATTCCGGCAGGATGAACGCGATTCCGCCGTAGACGATGGCCGGAACCGCGCCGGCCAGGAACATCCAGCGCCAGGCTTCGAGGCCGAACCAGAACTCGCTGCCGGCGCCGCCGGCGCTCTCGGCAAACAGGGCATCGGAGAGCAGCGCGGTGAAGATTCCGAGGGTGATCGCGAGCTGCTGCAGCGAGCCGAGGCGCCCACGCATCTGACGCGGCGAAATCTCGGCGATATAGGCCGGTGCGACAACGGATGCGAGACCAATACCGAGTCCGCCGACCACCCGCCAGATGATCAGGTCGACGACGCCGAAGGCGAAGCCGGAGCCGATCGAGCTGACCAGGAACACCACGCCGCCGACCACCATCATGGGGATGCGGCCGTAACGGTCGGCGAAGCGCCCGCCGAAGAACGCTCCGGCCGCGGCGCCGAGCAGCGCGCAGGCCACGGCGAACCCGGTCAAAGTGGCGTTCAGCCCGAATTCCTGCTGGACCGCGTTGACGGCCCCGTTGATGACCGAGGAGTCGAAGCCGAACAGAAACCCGCCGAGGGCACCGGCGATGGCCAGCGCGATGACCTTTCGGTTCGTGCTCGGAATGCCGCGGTCGGTCGTGGATGTCGTGCTGTCGGTCAAGTGCCGCCCCCTGAGTCAGGTGACCCGCGCTGTACGCGCGCGTCTGGTGCATCGATTGTGCAACCTGACGAGCCTACTTCGGGTGCCACTCGTTTCTGAAGTCCTGCCCTCAGCCTTCGCCGATGTCCGCGTTCCTCTGGTCGAGCTGGTCGAGACCGCGGTGCGCAGCAAACGATCCAGTTTTGACAGCGCGCCCATTTCCATTGGTCGCGCTTGTCGAGACCGCCATCGACCAGCGCAGACTGTTTGTGAAAACCGGCCATGGGGCCTGTCGAAGCGAGCGAGACTGTCACAGACCCATCCGACCCGGTAGCGGCGTCGCGCCCAGCGCGGTGGCGCTCACTTTTCCCAGTGGGGTTTCTCGGCTGGGGTGGCGGCGCGGTTTTGGCCGGCGGGGCGCCAGGTTTGGGTGGGGTCGAAGATGAGGGGTCCGCGCCCCCAGGGGCGTCCGTGTCGCATATCGATGTCCCATCCGGATGTTTCGATGCTGGCATGCGCGGCGTTGCAGATGAGAACGGCGTTGTCGATATTTGTCAGACCGCCCTTATTCCAGGGAATAACGTGGTGAGCCTGCGTGAGGTGGGGTGGCACGGTGCAGCCGGGGATGACACAGCCACCATCACGGGCCGCTAATGCTCGGCGTTGGCTGTTGGTGAAGAATCGGTTGGTGGTGCCGAGGTGCACAACCTGACCCTGGTGGCCGAACAACACGGGCTGATACCCGCCGGCGCAGACGAGCTCGTCGACTTGTTTGACACTGAGGGGACCGTCGATGCCATTGATCCAGCCGGCGCCGCGCCCGGCGAGGAGGTCGTCGACGTGGATGTGCACCAGCACCGTCGGTGCCGCGCCGCCCATCGTCGGGGTTCCCGGCTGTCGAGCGGCCGCCTCGAACACCGCGCGGAGGATGCCGGCCTGCTTCTCACCAATCGAGCGGACGTCGCCGGGTTCCTGCGGGCAAGGACTGAGCACCTGGCCGTCGCTTGCTCCCGTCTGTTCGTCGGCTTCGCCGTGCTCTGTCGGTGTGTGGTTCTCGGCCTGGTCGCCACCGTCAGCGTCGGCGGCAGCTGCGAGGCCGTCGCTGCCGCTGCCGCTGCTGCCGCTGCCATTGACGTTGGTGCCGTCCGTGCTGTCCTGGGCGGACGGTGCGCTCGCGTGGAACGCGACCGTGGCCCGCGGGGTAGCGCCGGGGACGGGGCTGGTGGCGGCCGAAGACAGGTAGGCGTCGAAGACGGTGCTGATGATGGCGCGGTCGAGGGTGCTCAGCCAGCCGTTCAGGCTGTAGCCCCCGTTCGCCAGCCCACCAAAGGAGAGCCAGCTGTGCCGTTCCACCGCAGCCTCACCAGGCGCGGACCCATCGGGCGCAAGGCGCGCCTGCCACGCAATGCCCTGCTGCCGCAGCAACTCCGGCGCGAACGCAATCCCCGCACCCGGAAGCCCCTCGGTCTCCGGGGTGATCGCACCGGACCCACTCGCCACGAGAGAGCGTTCGACCCGGTCGAGGTCATCAACCAGAACCGAGGGGCGTAGGCCGTCGAGGACCTTCACGATCACGCGGGCCTGCTCCACGCCAAGCAACCCGCCCTGCACAGCTTCCCCGACAACGGGATAGGTCGGCGTCAGGGGCCGACCCAGCAGCATCCGCTCACCCGCAGTCTTACCCAGGCTGGCACGCTGCCGCACCTCACTGCGCGACAACCGAGCCAGGGTCGAAACCAACACGAGACCGCTACGGCAGCCCAGCCGACGCGCCAGAGACACCGCGCCCGCCGCTTCCACCTCGGTCTGATCGGCGGTCATCGCCGCTGCCGTCTTCGCCACGGACTCATCAAAGTACTCGGAACGACGCAGCATATCCGTCGTCGACAGCACCCGGGCCCCATCAACAACCCGACCCACACTCTCCAGCGCAAGCAACATGCTCAAGGACTCGTCATCACCGAGCAGCCCGAACGACACCCCACCCAACGCCGCCAACAACGCCGCCAACAACGCCTCCCGCGCCTGCTCCACCGCCACAATAGTGGGGTTCACACTGACCTCGCTCGGGTTTTCCATGAACATGGGCGCCATTGCCTCCTCCCCATGATTCTACCCCAAACCGAACACAAAAGCGAGAGAAGCTCATAAATATTCTAGACAGCATTTACGCTGCTGAAGGTCGTGAACCTTGCTTCCATCTGCAGGAGAGTGATAATCGCTCGTAATACTCCGCCGAAGTCGGTTGGTGCCAACTTTTTGATGTCGAAACAATAAACGATTCTCAATCACGAATAGCCCCAGCGTCCGCGCCTGCTCCACCGCCCCGCGCACCAGCACCGCGCCAATTCCGCATCGCCGATGTGCGCCCGTCAAGTTATTGAGACAATCTGATTGATTTTTCTTCTACGCCGCTGCCGTTTGGCGGGCATCGCGGTGAGCGGCCAACGCGACCGCGGGTTGGAGCCCTCCGTTGTGTGAATGAGGGCGCCGCCGGTAGTACCAAGATTCGATATATTCCATCACCACAGTCCTCGCGGCGCTGAAAGCCCGGTCACGTCCCGCTGAGTGGTGCTAAACCCCGCACATCCAAGCGAATGTCAGCCGACACTTATAACCCTGCCCCAGGCTCGGAGGCGTCACGATTCGCGGCGTGGCCTGCTCGGTGCCAGACTTGGACCATGGTGTTCTCACTGCCGATCCTCGATTTCTCTCAACTCGACGCTGGCGAAGCCGAAGCTGCGGTATTCCGCGCCGAACTCCTGCGCGTCACCCACGAGGTCGGGTTCTTCTACCTGACCGGCCACGGCGTCGACCCGCAGCTGACGAAAGAGCTCCTCGCCGTCTCCCGCAAATTCTTTGATCTGCCGGCCGACCAGAAACTCAAGCTGGAAAACATCCACAGTCCCCAGTTTCGCGGTTATACCCGCGTTGGCGGGGAGCTCACCGCCAACGCCGTTGACTGGCGTGAGCAAATCGATATCGGAGTAGACCGCGAGCCCGTGCCCCTCGCCGTCGGAACTCCAGACTATTGGCGCCTCGAGGGCCCGAACCTCTGGCCGGAGTCCTTGCCCGAGCTGAAGACCGTCGCCCTGCGCTGGAATGAGGAGCTGAGCCGCATCGCGCTTCGCCTGCTGCGCGCCTGGGCACTCGCCCTCGGCAGCCCCGAGAGCGTCTTCGACGCCGCTTTCGCCGAGAACCCGTTCCTCTTGACCAAGATCGTGCGCTATCCCGGCCAGCCGGTACGTGCCCAGGGTGTGGGCGAGCACCGCGACGGTGGAGTTCTCACACTGCTGCTCGTCGAACCAGACAAAGACGGCCTGCAAGTCGAGCACGATGGCGAGTGGATCGACGCTCCCCCGCTCGACGGCGCCTTCGTCGTGAACATCGGCGAAATGCTCGAACTGGCAACGGATGGCTACCTCAAGGCGACCCTGCACCGCGTTTTCTCCCCTGAAGACGGGTCCGACCGCATCTCCGTGCCGTTCTTCTTCAACCCTGCACTCGACACCGTAATGCCGCGACTGCAGCTCGACGAGAGTCTTACTCGCGAGGCCCGCGGGCTCTCTGCCGACCCGACCAACAGCCCCATTCTCGAGACGACCTACGGTGACAACGCCCTGCGCTACCGCTTACGCGCCCACCCCAACGTGGCTGCGGCCCACCACGCCGATCTGATCTAACCCCAGATAACAGATGATGCCCGGACCGAGACAACCGTCATACGCGTTACCTAAACCGTCTGCTCGATGATGACCTCGTTCCGGGTCTGAATAGCATTAGAGCACTAAATCCCAAAGTGAACTGCTGCGGATATCTCGGTTAGTGGGCCCTCTTAAAATGTGGGTCTACTGAAAGTAGAGATCAGCATGACCGCAGCACGTAGGCGTTTCACCCAAGATTTCAAAGACGATCGGAAAGTCCCGCTGTTCTGGGCCGTGACCCTGCACAATACCAGCCACGGCCGTTTCGACGAGCGGATGGCTCGGACACTCGGCTCGGTCCACGGCTGGGTGCCGACCATCACCGTCGCCAGCTGCATCGTAGTCGCCGTCGTCGCGCAGCTTCGACTGGACGTGCTGAGCCACCTGTGACGGGCATCCGGCTGGCCTGACGCGGATCCCTCGGCTCAGATCGGATTTGCCGAGCGGCTTTCTGTACTCAGCAGCACGACCACGGCATCGGAAGTCAGCGACGCTGCGGTGCGTCTGCCCGGATCGCCTGCGATTGCGCGCATCGCCGCCAGGGACGACGCGCCGCACGGGCCGGCGTCCACCCCGAGCTGCTCGAGGTCATGCACAGCGCGCCGCGTGTCGTCCTCCGAGACGGTGACTGCAGCATCCAGGCCGTCGATCAAATATGGCCAGGAGTTGCTCGACGGCGTGCCGCAGTTGAGGCCGGCCATGATCGTGTATGAGGTCGGCACTGACGTGAGCTTACCGGCTTGCAGCGAGACAATGACGGATGGTGCATTCTCGGGTTCGACGCTCAGCACTGTCGGAGCCGCGGCGACTCCATCCGGTCGCGAGCGATAGTGGCGGATGGCCGCCTCAGCCAGGGACCCGACACCGACGGGAACCGTCACCAGGTCGGCGAGAAGCCCCAATTCCCCCAGCTGCGCGTCAGCCTCACTGAAGATGGTCGAGTAGCCGTCGACGATAAGCTGCGGTACCTGCTCATAGCCGGGCCAGGCGGTGTCTTGGATGTGGAGTGCACTCTCCCCCGCCGACTCGACATAGGCGCGGGCGGCAGCCACCACGCCGTCGTACGGTGCGTCCACCCCAAATACCCCCGCACCCTCCGATTCGATCGCCGCCCAGGGGAGCTTCGACAGGTAGTTCGAGACGAAGATGCGCGCGGGCAGGCCGAGCAGCCGCGCCATATGGGCGACCGCGCGCCCGTGGTTGCCGTCGGTCGCGGCGACCAGGGTGAACGGTGCCTGCGCGGTCAGCCGGTCGCGCAACTCCTCCAGCGGAAGCGCCGCATCCGGCGACCCTACCCGAGCCGACAGCACGCGCGACACCGCGTACGACGCGCCCATCATCTTGAACGCCGGCAGGCCGAATCGGAACGATTCGTCTTTCACGAACGCACGGCCGACCCTCAACTCGTCGGCCAGGGCGGAAACCTCCGTGAGCGAGCTCGGCCGGTAGTCGGGCAGGCTGCGGTGGAATTGCAGGATCGAGTCGTCCACAGCATCCGTTCGCCACCGCCTGGCGGCCGGGTTGGAGTAGAAATTGTCAGTCATGCTACCTCTACTTTTCCTAAAGAGTTCGTTCCGCAATAGTCGATGATGACGCCGTGGAGCACGCAGGTGACGGTCTCCAGAGACTTGCGCTCGTATGGTGAATGAGACAGAGATAAGAAGAATCTGTTTCATGACAAATCGTCTAAAATTCACCCCTTCCAGTTCCAGTCCGAGTTGAGCCGACTTCTACGTTTGCTGTTGGTGTCCCGGAGGTCGGCAATGAAGTTCACGTTCTCCCGTGGGTTGGCTGCAGAAGAGTCGCGGCCATCGTGATGATCGTGATTTTCCCGGCCCTGTTCGTGCCGAGAATGCCACGATCTCGTCCGGTTTGATCTGCCGGGGAGATTGCACCCAGCCTCAATCGAGTTGGCAGGACAATGGAATGACCAGCGAACAGGGATCAGCTTTGGCGGACGAAGCCCGTCACGCAACGGTGGGCTCGTCGAGTAATGCGGCCGCGTACATCGGTCGGGCGGCGTCGGCACTCGGCGGATGGAACAGCCCGGCCGTAGCATCCCGGAACAGGCGGTTAAGCTCGTCGCTGTTGTTGTATCCGCTCCCACTTGCGCACATCAGCGCGGTCTCGGTCGCGTGCCGGGCCACGTTGGATGCGTTGATGCGCGCGCTGACCAGACGCAGCGGCCAGCCTGCGCCGTGGTCGATGAGGTCGTCGAAGTCGCGAGTGTAGGCATCCAACTGCGCGGGCACGGCCATGTACGCCATGAGGGCGTCGGCCAGGCGTGCCCGGAACTCCGGAACCTGGGCGTAGGTAGTGCCGTTCTTGGCCGACTTCCGGCTTTTCAGCCCCGCGGCGCCCAGATCCAGCGCACGGCGCGCGACACCCGTGTACACAGCCCCGATCAGCAGTTGAAAGTTGCTCGTGATCGCGAACGTCAACAGATCGGGGTATCGCCCCGTCGGAATTCTGCGAGCGACCTTCTCCGGCCGCATCCGCACGTTCTTCAGGATCGTCGCACGGCTCTGCGACGCGCGCATACCGAGCACGTTCCACTGGTCCGACACGCTGATGCCCTCCGCGCTCCGCTCGATGAACCCGTACACGAGCCTCGGGTTGTCGGCATCGGTGCTGTCCAGCCCGTGGGTGATCAGGCGCGTCCATACCGGCGACAGTGAGGTGAAAACCTTCACCCCGGTCAGCAGATAACCGCCGTCCTCCTGCGGCTGAGCAACGGTGTTCGACCCCTGCAGCACCCAGTCGTTGGCTGGCTCGCTCACCCCGAACGCGAAGATCTCACCGGCCATCGCCTCGTCGAACACGTACGTCAGCGACCGGTCGCCGCGCTCGAACATCGCACGTACAACCCCGACGCACATCAGGTGCATGTTTACGGCGAGGGCCGTCGCGGGCGCTGCCGTGGCCAAACGCTGCTGCAGCCGAGATACTTCGTTGAGGCTCAGACCTGCGCCGCCGAACTCCTCCGGCACAAACAGGGTGAGATAGCCTTGCGCTGTGAGCTCGCCGAGGTCCTCATCGAAGAAGCGGTTTTCCCGATCGTAGATCTCGGCCCGCGCGCGGAAACGGCCCAACAGGTCGTCGGGCAGGTACGTCGAGGCCAGCTCTGCGTGTCGGGTTTCCCGATCTGACATGTCTGCTCCTTCGTCATGCATTGGCGCGTCTGATCAGTACCGCGCCGTTGTGGCCGCCGAACCCGAACGAGTTCGACAGCACCGTGTCAACACGCTGTCGGCGGGCCTTGCCGGCCACGATATCCCAGCCCGCGAACTCGAGGTCGTCGAGGTTGCGAGTGGGCGGTAATACCTCGTCACGCAACGACTGCACGGCGATGATTGCCTCCACCACCCCGGACGCGCCGAGGAGGTGGCCTGTGCTGGACTTGGTTGCGCTGATCGGGATGCTGCGAGCTCGATCACCGAGCGCGGCATCCATCGCGTTCAGTTCGGCGGCATCACCGGTCGGTGTTCCGGTGCCGTGTGCGTTGATGTGGTCGACGGCATCTGGCGTGACGCCGGCGTCGGCAAGGCAGACTCGCACAGCTTGCGCCGCTCCTCGACCTTGTGGATGCGGTGCGGTCGGGTGGTACGCATCGCTGGCCGCCCCGAAACCGGCCAGCTGGGCTAACACTGTGGCCCGGCGGGTGCGCGCGCCCTCCTCGGACTCGAGAAGGATGGCGGCGGCCCCGGCCGACATTACGAAGCCGGAGCGTGCCCGATCGAAGGGGCGGGATGCGGCGGCGGGATCATGCTCGTACCCAGCTGCCAGGGCGCGTATGTTCGCGTTCGATGCGAGATTTACCGGGTTCAGGCAGTCCTCGACACCGACGACGAGGACTGCGTCGGCGTAGCCGTGGCGGATGCGACGCAGCGCCTCCCCGAGACCGATCGCGCCGCTCGCGCACGTCGCCGATACGCTCTGTGCCGGCCCGAATGCCTGGTAGCGCTGGCTGAGTAGGGCCGCCGCTGCGTCGGGTGCACCGTAGATCGCGAGGGTCAGTGGCACTGCTCGGGGGCCGCGCTCGTCGAGGGCGCGGGTGGCGTGCTGCATGGCGTTGACCGGTCCGGAGCCCGTGGCGGCGATCACCGCGAATCGGTGCGGGTCCCACGGCATCTCGCCGGTTCCGGGCGTCCAGCCTGCCTGCGCCAGTGCCTGGTCAGCGGCCGCGACGGCCCAGTGTTGGCTGCGGCTCAGCCGACGGGCAAGGCTCGGTGCGAGGACGCTGGATACCTCGAACCCGTGCACCTGTCCGCCGATGCGCACGGCCAGGTCGGCGAATTCGGGATCGTCAAGTGTCGTAATGGCGCTGCGGCCGTGGCGGACGGCATCCCACATCGTCGGCACATCCAAGCCGCTCGGGGTGATCGCCCCGAGCCCGGTAATGACCACGCGGCGCCGATCGCTCACAGCCGCACGGCCTCTCCCCGCGCGACGAGCTGCGCGGTGGCGGCGCGGCGAATCTTTCCGCCGATTGTGCGCGGCAGCCGCTCGACCCAGTACCAACGGCGTGGGACGAATTGCGGGGCCAGGTTGTGCCGCGCGTGCGTGAGCAGCTGACCCTTGTTTGGCGTTTCACCCTCGATGACGAGGGCGATGACAGTGCCCAGCCGTTCGTGAGGAAGCGCCACGGCGCAAATCGCGCCCAGGCGCGGTATCACCTCGAATGCGCGTTCCACCTCCGGTAACGCCACCTTGTGTCCGCCGGTGACGGCGATGTCTCCGGCGCGGCCCACCAGAACCAACGCACCGTCGACCAGCCGGCCGTGGTCATGTACGGTTGACCAGCCGTCGGAGCCCTTCAGCACGGCATTTGTCGTACGGGCGATGTAACCGTCGGAGCAAGCGGCGGCCCGGATCCACAGCGTGCCGGGCTCGCCGTCGGGCAGCTCGGCGCCATCCTTGTCGCGAATACTCGCCTTGACACCATCGTAGATGTTGATAGTTGTGCCGTCACCGTCACGGCTGTCACCGATGAACCCGATCTCAGCTGCACCGTAATAACTGATCAGCCGCACATCGGGCAGCACGTCGGCCAAACCCGCACGAAGAACGGCGGGTAGATTCGCGCCGCCAGTGACGATCAGTTCGAGCGTGGTGAAGCGGGCGGGGTCACGACGGGCGGCATTCACCAGTGCCTGCACGACGGCAGGGACCGTAACGACGCGGGTGATCTTCTCGTCGAGGATGCGCGCGGCCATTTCCAGCGGATTGAACACGTCCGCCATGTGCGCGCTGCCTCCGGAGGCGAGGCACTCGATCAGCGCGTAGAGGGTGAGGCTGTACGACACTGGGCCGGGCGCGAGCGTTGCGACGCCGGGCCGTGGTTCCAGGTGCGCACTGGAGATCGCGAAGTTCTCGCGGTACTGGTGCCGCGTCTTCAGGAATGCCTTGGGGTTGCTCGTCGTGCCCGATGAGAACAAGAGGAGGAAAGGCTCGTTGCCGTGCCGCACCGTCGGTGCTGCCGCCGCCGTGGCAGATGCCTCGCGCTGCATGAAGTCGGCCAGCGGCTGGATCGTACCGGTCCAGCCGCGCGCGGCGAGGGCATCCGCAAGGTCGGTAGCATCACTGATCACCACACCGATTCCCGTGGCAAGAATGACGCCGACCCTGTGCTCCAGCGGCCACCGTGGGTCGATAGTCGCCGACACAGCGCGGAACCCCGCGAGCCCCGCGATGATGCGTGCCGTATGGAACGCTGATGCGATGCTCACGGCCGTGATCGGGATGCCGCCGGTTTCAGCGGCGGGTACCGGCGGCGTGTGCTGCCTCAAGTGAAGCTCCTCCACGGCCGCGAACATGTACCGGGAATCCTCAACGAGTTGCGCATACGTCAGCCGAATATCAGCTGCAACTATCGCCAGCTGGTCCGGATACTGCTCGGCGACTTCCAGCACGGTCCGCGTAATCGGCACCCGCGACCTCCTTGCGCGACCACGCCCTGGATCGATGCGATTAGTCTAATCCCCACCTAGTCCTCAATCGACCGGTCTGCGTGGGTTGTGACGGCGTGGTGACCCGAGAGTTCTGCTCTGATGGTCAGGCTCGATCCGGCTCAGCGCAGCTGATTAGAGCAGATCGTCACCGACTTGCTCGAGCGGGTCTGGACTTTCCAGTCCGAAGATTCCGGATGCGAAGACGGTTGATCGCCGCCGGCAGTACGACGACGCTCGTGGTGAAGACGGAGTGGCGTTCTGGTTCGCTGAACACCACCGGTCACACTGCCGCGCTAGGAACCCGTTCGGCGCCGTCCCCGGCCCGGCCACCTCACCCACCAGCAGTGCCGGATGCCACCGCCTCATCAAAGAATTCGGGGCGCGGATCATCACCGACGCGACCGACGCCGCCGAACTGCAGGAGCCAGGGTCGGCCAGCCTTCGGGCTGGCCGACGAGGGCCGCATCGACACCCAGCCCGACGAAACGTGCACTGTTACCCGCTATGCCGACAGCAACGCCTAACCGAGGAGACTCATCATGACCATCACCCACATCACCCAGCTCCGCCCCCTCCGCATCGGCTTTCTCACGGAGCTTGAACCTACTTTCATTGCGACGGTTAACCTCGCTCCGGTGACTAATGGCCAATCGTCACCACCACCACCACCAAGGACGGATTCGACAGAGCCTGCAACCTATACCGCGACAGCACGACAAACTCAACGTAAAATCCGCAGAACTCGCGATACGCAACGCCAGCGCTGCTGCACTCGCGGCGAGCGTCCAGCAGGGCAGGGCTACCATCCGAGGATGGGCAAATTTTTTGACAGCTGGCGCTCGCACCTACTGGTCACGCTGTCGGGCAACAGCGAAGGCCGGCCGAAATGGGTCGGCCAGATAGCGACGGGCGACGACGCCGGGTACTTCGGCCCGGGCAGCGCGGCCTGGGCGGTACACGGCGGAATGGCGACCATGGTCGCCGGCATTCGGGCCCTGCTCATGCAGACGCTGCACCCGGGCGCGATGGCCGGGGTGCACGACTGGTCCCGCTATCACGAAGACCCGCTCGGCCGCCTGTCGGGAACGATTCAATGGCTCGTCACCGTGACCTTCGCGGACACGGTGGTGGCTCAGCGCGAATCGGACCGGGTGGCTCACTTTCACGAACGCGTCGCCGGGACCTACCTTGATGCGCAGGGCAAAGAACGGCCGTACACCGCGGGTGACCCCGAGCTTCTCTCGTGGGTGCACGTGGTCTTCACCGACGCCTTCCTGCAGACCCACCTGCTTTGGGGCGACGCCATTCCCGGCGGTTCCGACGGCTACGTCAACGAATGGGCCACGGCCGGCGAGCTGATCGGCGTGCAAAATGCTCCACATTCGGCCAGTGAACTCGCCGCCCAGCTGGAGGCCTTTCGCAGCGCCGGAACCCTGAAAAGCGACGCCCGCGTCGCCGAGGCGGTGCGATTCATCCGCTACCCGCCGCTCAGCCGTGGCATGCTGCCCTTTTACCGCATCATGTTCGCCGGGGCCGTCGCCTCGATCCCTCGCGAGTATCGCGACATGCTCGGTCTGAAACGCTCCCGACTGCCCTCCCTCTGGGCCACCCGCCTCGTTCTGGGCGTCGTGCGCACCCTGCTCGGCCCTTCGTCGACCTCAGAGGATGCTGCCCGCGCACGTTTGGCGCGGATCACACGCACCGACCAGCTCGCTCCCGAGACGTAGCCCCCGCGCGGGCCTCGATCGACTGTTACTCGGTAAGATCAGGCCCTGGCGCCGGAAGGCATTCCACACACCGTGATCGAGTACTGCGGTAGTGACTTCATCGGCGTGCAGCTTGACGTCGTCGGGCGGGCGACAGCGGATACACCGACACCCCAGCCCTCGCCCTATCAGCACCCGCTCCTGACCCAGCCCTCGAATGGGTGCCGTCCGGACCAGGTCCGGTTACGCCTCGGGCACGAAGAACGCAGCCGTAGCCGCGCTGAGCGCTTGGGGATCGTTGACGTGGCAGAGTTCCCGCGCTGAGTGCATCGACAACAACGGCACACCAACGTCGACGACGCGGATGCCGAGGCGGGTCGCGGTCAGTGGTCCGATGGTCGACCCGCAGGGAACCGTGTTGTTGGAGACGAATTCCTGGTACTCAACGTTGGCCTGGGCGCAGGTGCGCGCCCACAGGGCCGCGCCATGGGCATCCGTTGCGTAACGCTGGTTGGCATTGATTTTAAGCAGCGGGCCGCCGCCGAGAATGGGCGCGTTCGCCGGGTCGTGGCGCTCGGGGTAGTTCGGGTGCACGGCATGTCCGGCGTCGGCGGAGAGGCACCAGGACTCGGCGTAGGCCTGCAGCCGCTCCGAAACGGATGCGCCGAGACCGGCGCCGATCCGGGTGATAATATCATCGAGCAGCGGCCCGCTCGCGCCGGAGCGGGACTGCGAGCCGAGCTCTTCGTGGTCGAAGGCGGCCAGCACGCTGATCGGGCCGGTGGTGTGCTCGCTCGTCAGGATCAGGGCGCGCAGCCCGGCGTACACCGAGGTGAGGTTGTCGAGGCGCCCGCCGGCAAACAGCTCCTGGCCGAGACCGAACGTCGCCGGAGGGTTGGTGTCTGCGGTGAGAATGTCGTAACCGGCAACATCCGCTGCCCGAAGACCGGCCAGACTGGCCAGATGAGCCAGCAGGTCGGCCTCGGCTGCATCGCCGACGCCGAAGACCGGCGTGAGGTGGCGTTGCTTGTCGAGGGTCAGGCCGTTATTGACCTCGCGGTCGAGGTGCACCGCAAGCTGCGGGATACGCAGGAACGGTCCGGTGCGCACCAGATGCTCAACGCCATCGCGGGTGACCAGCCGGCCGGCGAGCTCGAGCTCGCGGTCGAGCCAGGAGTTCTGCAGCGGCCCGCCGTAGACCTCGACGCCAGCCTGCAGCCAACCGTGTGCGCCGATCGTGGGTTTGGGCTTGAGCTTGAACCCCGGGGAGTCGGTGTGCGCGCCGAGGATGCGGAACGGCGTGGTGGGCCCGGCGTTGGCCGGCTGGGACCAGGCGATCACGGCGCCGTCGCGCACGACGTAGCAACGCTCTGCAGCATCGATCCAGTTGTCTGACTCGCTCAGCCGGGTGAAACCGGCCGCGTCGAGGCGCCGGGCCACCTCGGCTGCGGCGTGGTACGACGACGGTGAGGCTTGCAGAAAAGCAGTGAAATCGGTGATGTAGTCGGGCGTTGCATCCATTCCTCCATCCAACCACTCAGGTCGGGCAGCGGATGCCGTGGGCGTGATCTACCCAGCGACCGGCGCCTCGGATTGCAGGGCCGCTCGGGCGAAAGCCGCGCCGCCAACGGTGACAGCGCTGCGGTCGCCGTGCCAGGCATCGGTCTGCTCGAACACGCTGAGCCGGTTGAGCAGGCGCCACTTGGTGTCGACGAGGTGCCAAACCGAGTCCGTCGTCGGTTCCTGACCGTCGGACTGCACCCAGCCGAGTGAGCCGAGCGCGCGCGCGAGGGTCACCAGATAGTCCTCGCGTCGGGTGAGGCCGCGGGTCGCGACGAACAGCAGCAGCAGTCGGGTGGCATCGCTCACGGCGGCAGTCCGACTGTGATGAATGGTGCGGGCGAGGTGCCACCACAGTTCGCGCGGATTCCCGGCAAGGGCGCGACCCTTCTTGGTGAGCAGCAGCGTCCCCTTGCTGATGCGCAGCAACCCGACATCGCGCAGGTGCCCGCGCAGCTCCTGCAGCGGGCTCAAGTGGACTTCACGGTTGACGCTGATCGGCCAGCCCCAGTCGAGCGCGGCGGCTGCCTCCACGACGACGGCCGGCGGCAGGTGTCCGGCCTGAGTCAAACGGATGCCGTCGGTGCCGACCCGGTTCAAAATCCACTGCGCTTGCGCGACCATGCGTGCCATGGCTCGTTCCTGCAGCAGGATCGGGTCGCCCACACGGGCCTGGCCGATGAGTCGGCGAAAACCGACGACCGCCTGTTCCGGCAGCCGCGTCTCGATCTCCTGAATCACGTTCACCCACCGAGCCTACTGAGCGATGTCGCTCAAAACTGACGGATGCCCCACGACACGCACGCTGGACCGGTGTTCGAGAATCTATCGCGCGGGTTCTGCGGCTGCTTGGTCAGCGAAACGTTGTGGTGCTGCCGGATCGACCGGCCCCTATCCGCCGTGGTGGGACTTGACCAGCAGCACAACGCCGAGCCCCAGCCACCACAGCATTCCCAGCGGGATCAGTGCCATGGAGGCAACCCAAAGAAACCCGGGGAAGTCGATACCTGCTGCCGTCAGGAATGGACCAGCCATGAGCATCACGAGCCGGAGGCCGGTGACTAATCCCAGGACGCATAACCAGATCGGGAGGGCGCGGGAGCGTGCCCCAGCCACACAGATACCCACCGACCTGGGTCTAGCGATGACAGAACAGTACGCGCACGGACGCCCGACCGGAATGGGCTTTCCCGGCGATTTTCAGTGCGTCGAGCAGCATTCCGCTCCCGCAAACCCGAGGGCGGGCGGGACTGTCGGTGGTATCTGGCACCCTTGAAGGATGACCGACACCCGCGCATCCGCTCTGGCCATTCTGCGCACCCTGGTGGGTCGGGACGACGCCTCCTGGCACGACGGCCAGTACGAGGCGATCGAAACCCTGGTCGACCAGCGCCGCCGCGCACTCGTCGTGCAGCGCACTGGGTGGGGCAAATCGGCCGTGTATTTTGTGGCGACCCTGCTGCTGCGACGCCAGGGCGCCGGCCCGACCATTCTGGTCTCGCCGCTGCTCGCACTGATGCGCGACCAGGTTGCCGCGGCGGCGCGAGCCGGGGTAAGAGCGGTGTCGATCAACTCGTCGAACGCGCACGAGTGGGCCGACGTGCTGCGTCAGCTCGATGCCGACGAGGTTGACGTGCTGCTGGTGTCGCCCGAACGGCTGAACAATCCGTCTTTCCGCGATGAGCAGCTGCCCGCTTTGATCGCCCGCGTCGGCCTGCTCGTGGTCGATGAAGCACACTGCATCTCGGACTGGGGCCACGACTTTCGCCCGGACTACCGTCGCCTGCGCGACCTGATCGCCCAGATGCCGACAGGGGTGCCGGTGCTCGCCACGACGGCGACCGCCAACAGCCGGGTCGTGCAAGATGTCGCGGAGCAGGTGGGTATGGTCGCCGCTGGTTTTGGTGCCGGCACTGGCGCCGCAGAGGTCGTCACGATTCGCGGCCCGCTCGCCCGTTCTTCGCTGCGCCTCGGCGTGCTGCGCCTGCCCGACTCGCGTGCTCGACTGGCCTGGCTGCTCAGCCACCTCGGCGATCTGCCCGGTAGCGGCATCATCTACACCCTCACCGTGGCGGCGGCCGAAGACACCGCCCGGCTGCTGCGTGAGGCCGGCCACGCGGTGCGCGCCTACACCGGGCAAACCGATACGGCTGAGCGCGAAGAGTCCGAGGGGCTACTCAAGACCAACCAGGTCAAGGCGCTCATCGCCACGAGTGCCCTCGGCATGGGATTCGACAAACCCGACCTCGGTTTCGTGCTGCATCTAGGGGCGCCTTCCTCCCCCGTCGCGTACTACCAGCAGGTGGGACGCGCCGGTCGTGCCACCGCCTCGGCCGACGTGCTGCTGTTGCCCGGCACCGAGGACGAGGCGATCTGGCACTATTTCGCGACCGCTTCGATGCCCAATCAGGCCAAGGCCCTCGCCGTGATCGGCGCGCTCGAAGCTGCCGGTGCACCCCTGTCGACGCCGGCGCTCGAGGCCAGGGTCGACCTTCGGCGCACCCCGCTCGAACTGCTACTCAAGGTGCTCGACGTCGACGGCGCCGTGCACCGGGTCAAGGGCGGCTGGCAGTCCACCGGGCAGCCCTGGGTCTACGACTCCGAACGCTACGAACGCATCGCCGCCGCGCGGCTCGGCGAACAGCGGGCGATGCTCGAGTTCGAGAGCACCACCGGCTGCCGCATGGAATTTCTGCAACGTGCCCTCGACGACGATACCGCCGTGCCCTGCGGCCGCTGCGACAACTGCCAGGGCTCCTGGTATCCGGTCAACCTGGCCGAGGGAGCAGCCACCACGGCCGCGCAATCGCTCGACCGGGTGGGCGTCGCGATCGACGTGCGCGCCCAATGGCCCACCGGCATGAGCAGCCTCGGCGTCGCGGCCACCGGCAAGATCCCCCTCGCAGAACGCGCCGAACCCGGCCGCGCGCTGGCCCGGCTGACCGACCTAGGCTGGGGCGGCCCCCTGCGAGATCTCTTCGCCACCGGTGCAGCCGATGCTGCAGCCCCGCCGGCCATGCTGGCCGCCTGTGTGCGGGTGCTGGCCGAGTGGGGGTGGGCCGATCGACCGGCGGCTATTGTCTCGATGCCGTCGCGGCAGCATCCGCTTCTGATCGATTCGGCGGCCCGGTCACTGTCCGAGGTCGGCCGGCTGCCGTGGCTCGGCGCCCTGAACTGGGCGAACGGCGGCCCCACCGGTGAACCCGGCGGCAACAGCGCCTACCGGCTGTCCAGCGTCTGGGACCGATTCGCGGTGGGGCCCAATCTCGCTGAGGCGCTCGCACCGTTCGCCGGGCGCCCTATTATGCTCATCGACGACCTTGCCGACAGCCGCTGGACCGTGACCGTGGCCGCCCGCGTGCTGCGCCAGCACGGCGCCTCGGCCGTGCTGCCGTTCACGCTCGCACTGCGCTCGTAGCCGCTGGGCGTTGCGTCGTGGCCGACAAGCGCTGCTTTCGTACCCAACCAGCGCTGCCATCGGGCGTAACCGGAATATTCGAGCCCGCCAGCGCCTTGTTACGCTGGGGACGCCGCTACTCGCGGCCTCCGCACATTCTGGGACAGTACCCGCACGACCCGCGCTCACCCCCATTAGTTCGTTAGGCGTTTTTCATGAAGCTCAGATTCATTCCAGCCGCTTTGCTTTCCATCGTCGCCCTCACCCTGACCGGCTGCTCGGCCTCCAGCGCCGACAACGCAGCGGACAGCACGACCGGCACCGACGATTCGCTCAGCAGTGTGCTCGACGCCGGCACCCTCGTGATCGGCACCGAGGGAACCTACCGGCCGTTCTCGTTCCACGAAGACGGATCCGGCGAACTGACCGGTTATGACGTCGAAGTCGCTCGCGCCGTCGCCACCGAGCTCGGCGTTGACGCCAAGTTTGAAGAAACCCAGTGGGACGCCATCTTCGCCGGCCTCACCGCCGGCCGCTGGGACACCATCGCCAACCAGGTGTCCATCACGCCGGAACGCCTGGACGCCTACAAGTTCTCCACGCCGTATACCTACTCCACCGGCGTCATCGTGGTTCCGTCCGACAACACCTCGATCACCTCGTTCGCGAGCCTCGACGGCAAGACAACCGCGCAGTCGTTGACCAGCAACTGGAACACCCTCGCTACTGAGAGTGGCGCCACCGTTGAGGGCGTTGAGGGCTGGGCCCAATCGGTCGCCCTGGTCGAACAGGGCCGAGTGGATGCCACGGTCAACGACAAGCTGACCTTCCTCGATTACCAGAAGACCAACGGCGCCGACAACCTGAAGATCGCCGCCGAGACAGAGGAGCGCTCGGAGAGCGCGTTCGCCTTCGCCAAGGACGGCACGGCCCTGGCCGACGCCGTGAGCGAAGCGCTCGCCACCCTGAGCGCCGACGGCACGCTGGCCGAGCTCTCGGACAAGTACTTCGGCGCCGACGTCAGCCAGTAAACCGACACGTCGATGATCCAACCTGAGTGGGATTTGTTCCTCAGCTCGCTGTGGCCAATGTTCGACGGCGCGGTGCGCGGCACGATTCCGCTCGCCCTGATGTCGTTCGCGATCGGGCTCGTGCTCGCGATTGCACTGGCATTGATGCGGTTGTCGACCCGCCGCTGGCTGTCCGGAATCGCACGCGGCTACATCTCGATCGTGCGAGGCACTCCGCTGCTGGTACAACTGTTTGTGATCTTCTACGGGCTGCCGTCGATCGGCGTGACGATCGATCCGTGGCCGAGCGCTGTGGTCGCCTTCTCGATCAATGTGGGTGGCTACGCGGCCGAGGTCATTCGGGCCGCGATTCTCTCGGTACCCAAGGGCCAGTGGGAAGCGGCCTACATGATCGGCATGTCGCACCGTCGGGCTCTCACCCGCATCATCCTGCCGCAGGCAGCCCGGGTCTCGGTGCCGCCGCTGTCGAACACCTTCATCAGCCTGGTGAAGGACACCTCGCTGGCCTCCACGATCCTGGTCACCGAGCTGTTTCGTGAGGCGCAGCAGATCGCTGCTTTCAGCCAGGAATTCATGCTGATCTACCTCGAAGCAGCCCTGATCTACTGGGTCATCTGCCTCGTGCTTTCCACCGGGCAGGGTTTTCTCGAAAAGCGATTGGACCGCTATGTCGCCCGCTGATCTCTCGCCCGGCTTTGCCGCCGGCGAAATGGATGCCGCTCCCCTGCTGCGCGTGCGCGGCCTGCAGAAAAGTTTTGGCAGCAACCGAGTCCTGGAATCGGTAGACCTCACCGTGGGTCGCGGCCGGGTACTCGCGCTGATCGGACCGTCAGGCTCGGGCAAGACCACGATCCTGCGCTGCTTGAACGGGTTGGAATTACCCGACGGCGGCACGATCGACGTCGCCGTCGCCAGCGCGAGTGACCGGGGTCCGGGCGGTTCAGCTGCCGGCCGGGGCGAGCGCTCGGCCGCACCGTTGACCATCGATTTTGCGGCGAAAACCTCACCGAAAGAGTTGGCTAGCCTGCGCGACCGGTCGGCGATGGTCTTCCAGCACTACAACCTGTTCCCGCACAAAACCGTGCTGCAGAACGTGATCGAGGGACCGGTAATCGTGCAGCGACGCCCGGCAGCCGAGGTGACCGCCGAAGCACTCGCCCTCCTCGATCGGGTCGGCCTGACCGACAAGCGGGACAGTTACCCGTTCGAGCTCTCCGGCGGCCAACAACAGCGGGTCGGAATCGTTCGGGCACTCGCCCTGCGGCCGCAGGTGCTGTTGTTCGACGAACCGACATCCGCTCTCGATCCCGAGCTGGTCGGCGACGTGCTGCGCCTGATCAAGGAACTCGCCGACGAGGGCTGGACCATGGTGATCGTCACCCACGAACTCGAATTCGCCCGAGAGGTCGCCCACGAGATTGCGTTCGTCGACGGCGGAACGATCGTCGAGCACGGCGACCCGAAACAGCTGCTGCGGAACCCACAACATGAACGCACCCGCCAGTTTCTGCACCGACTGCTCAACCCGTTCTAGGCTGCGGGCACTGAGCCGCCGACCGAGCAGCAGGCACTGAGCAGAGCGCGGCGTGACCGGGGTCCGAACGGCCCGAGCAGCTGCCACGGCATCCGCGACCCGCACGACCGCGCTCAAAACGGGTAGCCGCTACGCCGGTTCGTTACCGCAGAGCGCGGGCGGGCGCTATGGGTGCGGCGTGATGATCACGACGGTGATGCGGTCGAGCCCTGGTCCGTAATGCCAGTAGATGCGACCGGCTGTGGGCGTGCGGTGCTCAATGTAGGAGTCCCAGACGGCCTCGCCCTTCTTGCCCGCCAGCGACACATATTTGTGCGAGCGCAGGGCCGGATCTTCGGGGTTCAGCTGCAGCCGACCGAGCGCGGTTCGCACGCGCTTGAGTCGGCCGACCAGTTGCGGTTTCGCTTCTAGAATGGAGAGTCCGGATGCCGCTTCCCGAGTGAGCAGGAGCGTAAAGCTCATGACCGGGGCTCGGCGGAGGCATTCTCGTCCTCGAGCGGGTGGTCTTCCTCGGCGTACCGGGTGAAGTCACCGCCCTCACTCGTTTCGTCCTTGGAACTGTGCTCGAGGCCACGCACCAGAGCGGCACGAATTCCCTCGTCATCCCAGACCAGAAGTTCCCGGCGGGGAATGGACACGAGCGGCGTCAGAAGAATTTCACCCTCGGCATTCACCGCAACGGCATACCGATCATCACGGTGCACGCCGGCCTTGCCAAAAGCCATTCTGGAGCGCTCATCGGCGCTCACTTCGCCCATCGGAACGAAATCCGACTTCAGTTCCACCATGTCGTCACCCAATCATCTGGTGGCATTGACTCGCGAGGGTAAACCACCCTGGCAGGACATTGCCCGTCTGAAAAATGAGATTACCCCAGATTTACATGTGGGTAAACCCCTAGTCAAGACTTTCAGAAGATGTATACTCCGCAGCCACAGAGGTCTCTCAGGGTTGGTGACGGTGAGTTCAGGCGCTGGTCGCAGACAGATCGCACCGTGAAATCCCACCGCACACAGAAAGATCAGTCCGGCCGATAGGGCGATCGGACTGATCTAGACAGCATGAATATACAACGCCGGGGGCACCTGCTCAAGCACAAAACACCTAGTGGCTGACTGTTCCGCCGGGAAAAATCACCGAGCCGAGGACACCACGGTCTGCAGATCACTCGAGCGCAGCGACCGGGATTCCCGCTTGGCGCGCGGGTCCGAACGGAGCGGCGTTTCGGCCCGCTCCAGCAGATAGCGCGTGACCGTGTGCCAGTCCGCAAACTTCGGTGTCAGAAACTTGATCAGCTCCCCCTCGAACCGGTCAGCCCCGACGGCCATGCCATCGTCGACCAGAAAGTCTCCGCGATTCAAATGCTTGTGGTGCGAGAAGATCAGCCGTTTGTAGGCCGGACCGGTCGCATCCGCTCCTAAATGTTCCTGTACCCACTCCAGCTTGTGCTGCCAGGCACTCGCGTTGCCCCACGGCGCCATCGACAAAATATAGGTGTCAAAGGATTTCGCCAGGGTACGAAAGGCCTCTATCGCGCCGCTGATCGGTTCCATCCGGGCGAAAACGCCCGGCACCTCATCGAGTCTTTTTTCGTAGCGGCTGTATTCCGTGTTGGTCAGGCGGTCGATTCCCGATTGCACGTTGACGAGTGTGTTGTCGAGGTCGATATAGAGGATCTTTTTCATTCGGGCTCCCTAATGCGGCTCGCATCATTGCGGCAACGCTCCGATGTTGACAGGGCCACCCCAGATCGGCAATACCTGAAGACAACCCCGAACGATTGGCACGCCCGGCGGCGCCGGTCACCCCGTGGCGTCACCGCCCTCAATTTCGCTAGAGCCCCGATCGGTCACCACGATGCGAAGAGTTGCAGGGATCTGCTCCTTCATGGAATCGACGTGACTGATCAGCCCGATGGTGCGGCCCCCGGCACGGAGGGAATCGAGCGTACTCATGGCCGTCTCGAGGGTTTCACCGTCGAGGGAGCCGAAGCCCTCATCGACGAAGAGGGTATCGAGGGTGACGCCGCCGGCCTGCCCGGTCACGACCTCGGCGAGCCCCAGAGCGAGGGCCAGAGAGGCGAGAAATGTCTCACCGCCCGACAGCGAGTGCGTTGGACGGGCCCGTCCGGTGTATTCGTCGCGGATGGCGAGCCCCAGGCCCGACCGTGCCCCGCCGAAAGCCAGGGAGTCATCGTGTTCAAGGGTGTAGCGACCGCTGGTCATGGTGCGCAGCCGAATGTTGGCGACCGCCACGATCTCCTCGAGCTGCGCGGCCAGCACGTAATTCTCCAGTCGCATGCGTTTGGTGTTGGGTTCGTCGCCGTGCACGACGTCGGCCAGCTGACTCACCTGCTGCTGTATCTCGTGCAACTGAGCGGATGCCGCGAACAGCGATCCAACCCGGCGCACGATCGCCGAGAGGGTCCCGGTGCGATCGACCAGCGAACTCTGCCGGGTCAACGCGGCATCACGAGCCGTGCTCGCAGCGGCAGCGGCGGCCGCGGCCGGTAATACGTCGACGGGCTCGGTGGGTAAATCGGCGAGGTCGGGCTGGGCCAGGGTCGCGCGGGCTGCCGCCAGACCGTCATCATGCACCCGCAGAGCTCTCGTGCGTCGCTCAATCTCGGGCTGGTCGAGCCGCGCGGCGAGTGCTGCTGCTTCATCGGTAAAGGCTTCTTCAGCCAATTGCGCGGTGAGGCGGCTCTGCGCGGCGTCTTCGGCTGCGCCGCACTCATCGACCACACTCAGTGCGGTGGCGAGGGTGCGGGCCTGGGTCAGTTCGTCGTGCAGGTGAGTGGCCTGGCCGCGCACACTGTCGAACTCGCCGCGTTGCGCGGCAAGCCGGCCGAAGATGGCCTCCCTCTGGCTGACCTTGAAGGCATGAGCGGTGCTGGCCTGATCGCGTTGGCCGCGTAGTTGGTCGACGCTCGTGGCCGCCCGGGTCATCGTGGACTGCAGTTGAGCGAGCCGGGCCTGCAAATCGGGCAGAGTCGCGGTGGCCCGATCGGCCAGCCGGTGCGCCGCGGTTGCTGCGTCGTGCTCGGCAGTGACCGTGGCCGCGTCGCGGCCGCTGGTGAGGGCGCGGGCTTCGGCCAGACGCAGATTGACCGATTGCACCGCGTTCTGGGCCACGAGGAGCTGACCCTGCCGGTCGGTGACCGTGCTGCGCGCGGTGTTCAGATCGTGGGTGGTGACCGGATCATCGTGGCCGAGGGCTGGCTGGGGGTGTGCCGTTGACCCGCACACCGCGCAGGCGTCCCCGGTGATCAGCCGGGCGGCGAGCTCAGCGGCGAATCCCGAGAAGCGACGAGCGAGCACGCTCTCGTAGTGCGCGGCCGCGTCGGCGTTGTCGCCGCTCGCAGTCAACTCGGCCTGCTGCGCGGTGAGCAGGACGCTACTGAGCCGCGTGACAGTCTGCGCGGCCTCCAGGGTAAGGGTGGCGCGGTCGAGCGCAATCATCGTGTCGGGCTGACGAGCAGCCGCGAGCTGTGCCGCGGAGTGCTCCGCGGTGATTGCCTCGATTTGTTCGGGCAAAGCATCGGCCTGGGCACGGGCAGCATCGAGCGCGCGAGTGCCTTCCAGCTGTTCGATCAGTAGCTCGGCGATCTCGTTGTCGAGCTCGGGGAGGGCGAGCTCGTCGGCGAGGGCATCTTCGAGCGCACCAAGGCGGCCGAGCAGCCCGTCAATGACCAGCTGAAGCTGGCCGAGCGTTTCCGGGGAAGCCACATCCGATCGCGAACGACCCGCAGCACCAGCACCCGCAGTCTCGGCCGGGCGATCGCCCGTGCGCTGCGCCTGTGCGGCGGCCAGGGCGCTCTCGGCCGCCGCGAGTGCACTGGCGGCCTCGTGGCGCGCCCGAACCTGCGGCCAGACTCGGGCCGCACGCGCGGCGTTTTGCAGATCGGAGCGCTCCCGCACGATGTCGTCCTGCCGGGAGTCGAGTGCGGCCAGAGCACTGGCGGCAGCGGATCGACGCAGCTGACGCTGCTCGGTCTGCAGCAGGGACTGGTGCCGGTCGGTCGCGGCGGTCAGTTCGGCCATGGTGCGCGCCTGCTCAATGGTCGCAGCATCAAGTTGCCCGGCGAGGTCATGCTGGGCGGCGGCAAACCACCCAGCGGTTGGTGCGGCGAGCGGCCCCTCGTCCCGTAGCAGCTGTGCGGCAGCGGTCTGGTCTTGCTCGAGGTCGCGCTGGCTCGTCGCCAGCTGCTCGTCCAATCCCTTGCGGCGCAGAATCAGCGCGGCCTCGAGCTGTTCGAAGCGGCCGGTGTTGAACAGGGTGCGCAGGACAGCGCGGCGCTCCTCGGTCTTGGCGAGCAGGAATCGTTGGAATCGATTCTGCGCGAGCAGGATCACCTGCAGAAACTGGTCGACCTTCAGCGGCAGAATGGTGTCAAGCTCGTGCCCGACGGCACCGGGCTTGGCTGCTACACCGCGCCAGCCGCCATTATAGGAACCGTCGGCGTCGTCCAGAACCTGCAGCACGGCGGTCGGCGCGGCCGTGGTGACCCCGACTTGATTCTTCTTGGGTCGTTCGTACGCCGGGCTGCGGCGCAACCGATATCGGGACTGGTTGACGCTGAAGTCGAGTTCGACGAAAGTCGGGTCGCCAGCCTCGCAGTGGTCGCTGCGCAGCTTGAGTTCGCTGCCATCGAAGCGCGGCACCTGGTTGTAGAGGGCGAAACAAATGGCGTCGAGAATGCTCGATTTGCCGGCCCCGGTCTTGCCGGAGATCAGAAAGATGCCGTCACTGTCGAAGCGCTCGAAGTCCACGAGCTGTTCGTCTTTATACGGGCCGAACCCGGCGAGCCGCAACCGCAGTATCTTCACGAGTTCACCGCCCGGGTGGACTGCTCGGTGAGCAGTTCGGCGACGAGCGCACTCTCAAATTCGGTCGGTCCGACGCCGTTGCGCACGAAAGAGAGGAAGCCGGCCACGATCTCGGGGTCACTCGTCGCCGCGCGAATGCGCTCGGCGTAGCTGTTATCGCCGGGGTCGACCCGAATCGCCGGACGATGCTCGAGCGCCACCGCGTGCGCAAACCGGGCCTGCAGCGCACGCATGGCGTCGAGCGGCCGCACCTGATCGGTGAGGATGGCCTTCACCCAGTCGCCCTCGTTGTCGGCGTAGCTGGAATTTTCGAGCAGATCGGCGAGCTCGCCGGTGAGCACGGCCAATCGGCGCGGCACCGGCAGGTCGACCCACTCGACCCGCCCGAGGCCGGAGGCATCGAGTTCGACCAGCCAGGCTCCCCGCGGTTTGCCCACCTCGGAGAAGGAGTAATGCAGTGGCGACCCGGAATAGCGTACGCGGTCGGTGAGGGTGGCCCGGCCGTGGATGTGCCCCAGCGCGACGTAGTCACAGCCGTCGAAGACGCTCAGCGGAACGACGTCGAGGCCGCCGGCGGTGATATCGCGCTCCACATCGCTCGCCGCCGTGGCCGGGGTCACCCCGGCGGCGAAGCAGTGCGAGAGCACCACGCTGCGCCCGCCGCCCGCAGTAAGTCCGCGCAGTGACCGGTCGGCCCGAATCCGCGTCATGGCGAAATCCAGGACCTGCTCGTGCGTTTTCAGCAGCTCGCCGGGGTGCAGGTGTCGGATGAGTACAGGCTCCAGAAACGGAATGCCGTAGAAGTGCACCGGCCCGTGCTCATCACTGATGGTGATCGGTTCGAGGTACTGCTCGGGCCGGGTGACCACGTGAATGCCGGCCAGCGCCGCCCACTCGGCCTGAAAGCCCAGACGGGTGGCCGAGTCGTGGTTTCCGCTGGTCATGACAACGGATGCCCCGGCCTCCTTCAGACGCCGCAAGACGCGCGTCAGCAGCGCGTAGCTCTCTTTCGAGGGCATGGCGGAATCAAACACGTCGCCCGCCACGACGACCACGTCGACGCCTCGCTCGCGCACCACCGCAACGACGGCGTCGAGCACGACCGCCAGGTGTTCGAGGGTCGAATGGGTGTGGAAGGTGCGCCCGATGTGCCAGTCCGAGGTGTGCAGAATCTTCATAACATTCACGCTACCGTCGGCCACCGACACGGCCGACCGACAGCATCCGTTCCACCTGAACGAGGTAATTTCTTTGTTTATCTTGTTTTTTCTTGACAAACAAAAATAAACACAGCTAAAGTCGATGAAACCAACATCTTGTGACCTGTGTCACTCATCGTCGAGGAGGCAATTCGTGTTCGCCGAAGAACGTCAACTCTTGATCGCCGCACTCGTGGCAACCGAAGGACGGGTCACCGTGACCGACCTCGCCGCGCGTTTCACCATCACCGCCGAAACCGTGCGCCGTGACCTCGACACCCTCGAGGCCGCCCGCCAGTTGCGCCGAGTGCACGGCGGTGCCGTCGCGATCGATCGCCTGAGCCTGTCAGAGCCGAGCCTCGACGAGCGTCAGACCCAACGCCTCGACGAGAAGTCCCGCATTGCCGATGCCGCCCTGCGCATGATTCCCGCGAGTCGAACCGGCTCGATCTTGCTCGATTCCGGCAGCACCACCGAGCGCCTCGCCGAGCGCCTCGCCGCTTGGACGCCCGCCGTCGCCGGCGACCAGCTGCTCGTGATCACCAACGCCGTTCCGATCGCCGCCAAACTCTCCCGCAACGACGCCATCAACCTGCACATTCTCGGCGGTCGGGTGCGTGGGCTGACCAGCGCGATCGTTGGTGCCGGCACCGTCGCCCAGCTCGCGGCGCTGCGCCCCGACATCGCCTTCATCGGCACCAACGGCATCAGCGCGACCTTCGGCCTCAGCACCCCGGACTCGGTCGAAGCAGCGGTCAAGTCCGCGATCGTCCGGGCAGCCCGGCGCGTCGTCGTTCTCGCCGATTCCAGCAAGCTCGACCAGGAGACCCTGGTCTCCTTCGCCGCCCTCGCAGCGATCGACACCTTGATAACGGATGCCGCGCCATCCGCCGATCTTGCCGCAGCACTGGCCGCAGCCGATGTCGACGTGGTGATCGCATGATCGTAACGCTGACCCCCAACCCGAGCCTCGACCGCACCATCGAACTGGCCGGGCCGCTCGCCCGCGGCGAAGTGCAACGCGCCGTCGCCGCCCACGGCGAACCCGGCGGCAAGGGCGTCAACATCTGCCGCGCCCTCGAAGCGAGTGGCATCTCTAGCATGGCCATCCTCCCCGGCGACGCCGACGACCCGGTGCTGCTCGCCCTGACCAGCCACGGCATTCCGCACCTCGGCCTGCACATCGGCAAACCGCTGCGCAGCAACGTGGCGATCACCGAACCCGACGGCACGACCACCAAGCTTAACGAACCCGGACCGGAACTGAGCCCGGCCCAGCAAAACGCCCTCGTCGACCTGGTGCTCGAGCAGTCGGCCGGCGCCAGCTGGCTCGTGCTGGCCGGGTCCGTGCCGCCCGGTGTGCCCGACGATTTCTACGCCCGCATCATCCGCGAGCTGCGCGAACGCTTTGGCTCGGCGGCACCGAAAGTGGCTGTGGATTCTTCGGGTGGCCCACTGGAGAAAGCGGCGCTGGCCCACCCCGATCTGCTCAAACCCAACGGTGAGGAACTCGCGGAGTTGAGCGGACTGTTCGACGGCGACACGCTCGAGGCAAACCCCGACCTTGTCGTCGACGCGGCGCGCGTGCTCATCGCAGGCGGTGTCGGTGCCGTGCTGGCCACCCTCGGAGCGAAGGGCGCCGTGCTCGTCACTGCCGAGGGCAGCTGGCTCGCTACCACGCCGCCGATGATCGCCGTGAGCACCGTCGGTGCCGGCGACTCGGCCCTGGCCGGTTACCTGCTGCAAAGCAACCTCGGCGCGAGCGCCCCCGACCGCCTGCGCCAGGCCGCCGCCCACGGCGCCGCCGCAGCCTCCCTACCCGGTTCCACTGTTCCCGCCCTGCACCAAACCAACCCCAGCGCCGTCACCGTGACGGACCTTGCCCCAGAATCGGTCCCCCGGCCGGTCCTGGCCGCACATCCAAAGGAGGATGACCAGTGAGTGCACTGATTACCCCGGAGCTCGTTGCTCTGGACACCCATCTCGGCAGCGAGCCGAAGGACGTCATTCGGCGCCTGGCCGAGCTTGTCGTCGAGTCAGGTCGCGCCACCGAGATCGAGGCGTTGTACGCGGATGCCCTCGCTCGCGAAGCGAAGACCGCCACCGGCATTCCGGGTGGCCTCGCCATTCCGCACTGCCGTTCGTCGGCCGTGTTGGAACCCACCCTCGCGCTGGCCCGTCTGTCGACCCCGGTCGATTTCGGGTCGAAGGACGGCCCCGCCGACCTGGTCTTTCTCATCGCGGCCCCGGAAGGCGCCGACCAGGAACACCTGAAGATTCTGGCCAAGCTCGCCCGGTCGCTCATGAAGAAAGACTTCACCGCGGCCCTTCGGGACGCGTCGACCGCGCAGCAGATCGTCGAACTCGTGGGCAACGTCGTCGCCCCGGTTCCGGTTGCCGCTGGCGCACACGCGGCCGGTGCCGCCGAGAATGCAAACGCCGGCACCGGTCCGGCTCAGACCGGCGCCGAGTCAACCAGCAGGGGGCGCATCGTCGCCGTCACCGCCTGCCCGACCGGCATCGCGCACACCTACATGGCCGCCGACTCGCTCGTGGCCGCTGCCAAGGCCGTCGGCGTTGACCTGCAGGTGGAAACCCAGGGTTCGGCTGGCGTCACCCCACTCGACCCAGCGGTCATTGCTGCCGCCGACGCCGTCATCTTCGCCGTCGACGTCGACGTGCGCGGCCGGGAACGTTTTGCCGGCAAGCCCGTCATCAACGCCCCGGTCAAGCGCGGCATCGACGAACCTGGCCGACTGATCGAGGAAGCCCTCGCGGCCGCACTCAACCCGAACGCCCGTCGCGTCAGCGGCACCGTCGACCTCGGCGGCGCATCGAACGAGAAGAGCGAGCACCTGGGCCAGAAGCTCAAGCGCGCGCTGCTCACCGGTGTCAGCTACATGATTCCGTTCGTCGCCGGCGGAGGTCTGCTGATCGCCCTCGGCTTTCTGTTCGGCGGCTACGCGATCACGGACATCGCCGACGACGTGGTGCTGAACAACAGTCTCTTCAATCTGCCGGACGGCGGGGCGAACCTGCTCGGGGGGTTCGGTGTCTATCTCGGCGCGGTCTTCTTCAAGATCGGCGCCTTGTCGATGGGCTTCCTCGTTCCCGCACTGGCCGGCTACATCGCCTTCGCGATCGCTGACCGTCCCGGTATCGCGCCCGGCTTCGTCGCGGGCGCCGTCGCCGGCTTCATGGGCGCTGGCTTCCTCGGAGGTATAGTCGGCGGGCTGCTCGCTGGTGTCGTCGCCATGAGTATTGCCAGGATCAGCGTTCCGCGCTGGCTGCGCAGCCTGATGCCCGTCGTGATCATTCCGCTGATCGCATCGATCGTCGCGTCCGGGTTGATGTTCCTCGTGCTCGGCGGTCCGATCGCGCTGCTCACCGTGGGACTCGGCAATTGGCTGAACGGCATGACCGGGGCATCCGCTGTGATTCTCGGTGTCATTCTCGGTCTCATGATGGCATTCGACCTTGGCGGTCCGGTCAACAAGGTCGCCTACTCGTTCGCCGTCGCCGGCCTCGGCGCGGCGAGCCTTGCCAACCAGGCACCGTGGCAGATCATGGCCGCGGTCATGGCCGCCGGCATGGTTCCGCCGCTCGCAATGGCCCTCGCCACCGTGATCGACAAGAAGCTGTTCAGCCTGTCTGAGCGTGAGAACGGCAAGGCGGCCTGGTTGCTGGGTGCCTCGTTCATCTCCGAAGGCGCCATTCCGTTCGCCGCTGCCGACGTGTTCCGGGTTATTCCGGCCGCCATGCTCGGCGCAGCGGTCACCGGCGGGCTGTCCATGGCCTGGAACATCACGAGCAAGGCGCCACACGGTGGAATGTTCGTCTTCTTCGCCATCGACAACTTCCTGCTGTTCGTGCTCGCCATTGCGATCGGTACTGTGGTATCAGCGTTCGCCGTGGTCGGGCTCAAGCGTTACGCGGTGCGCAAGCCCGCAGTCGTGGACGCCGCCCCGGTCAACGCCTGACCCGGAAAGTACCCCGTGCGGGAACTCCCCGCGAAGAATGCCACGCAGTACAGTGACGCCAGCCGCAGGCTGGGGTTCAAGGAATTGAGGACGATCGTGCAGACGCTTTCAGGCAAGGCCAGTACCGACCGCGCCGAAACCGGCCGCACCTTCACCGGAGTCGGTGTCAGCCCCGGCCGTATCGTCGGCTCCATCCTGTTGATGCCCCAGCCCGTGCGGGAACCCGCTGCGGGCGAACGCCTGGTCGAGGGGACCACGCCGGAAGAGGCATCCGCTACCCTGCGGGTCGCAGCAAAGGCCGTGCAAACCAGTCTCACAGCTCGCTCGGTCGGCGCTTCGGGCGCCGGCCGGGAGGTGCTGGAGGCGACAGCACTGATGGCGAACGACCCGATGCTGGTTAAGGCGGCCGTCAAGCTCATCACCAACGGTTCCTCACCGGAACGGGCGATCTGGGATGCGGCCGCCTCGGTGGCCGAAATGCTGCACAACCTCGGCGGTTACATGGCCGAGCGGGCGACCGACGTGCTCGATGTGCGCGGCCGGATCGTGGCCGAACTGCGCGGCGTTCCGGCCCCCGGAATCCCGTACTCGGACACGCCGTTCATTCTGGTCGGCGAGGATCTTGCGCCGGCCGACACTGCCACTCTCGACCCGGCGAAGGTTCTCGCCCTCGTCACCTCGAGCGGCGGACCCCAGTCGCACACGGCCATCATCGCCCGCGCCCTTGGGCTGCCGGCCGTGGTCGCCGCTGTCGGCGTCGAAGGCCTGACCGACGGCACCATCGTCTTCGTGGACGGCGCGGCCGGAACGATTCTGGTCGACCCCGGCGCCGACGAGATCGACCTGGCCAAGGCCTGGGCGACCACCACCGCCGCCCTGGCCGTGTTCGACGGCACCGGACGCCTCAAAGACGGCCACCTGGTTCCGCTGCTCTCCAACGTCGGCGGCGCCAAGGATGCGGTCAAAGCCGCCGCCGCCGGTGCCCAGGGCGTCGGCCTGCTGCGCACCGAATTCTGCTTCTTGGAACGTGACACCGAACCCACCATCGCCGAACAGGTCGACGCCTACCGCGGCGTGTTCGACGCGTTCCCCGGCAAGAAGGTCGTCGTGCGCACCCTCGACGCCGGCGCCGACAAACCGCTGCCGTTTCTGACCGATGCCTCCGAGCCGAATCCCGCCCTCGGCGTGCGCGGCTACCGCACCGATTTTACCTCCCCCGGAGTGCTCGAGCGTCAGCTCCAGGCCATCGCGCAGGCAGCCAACGGCACCGAGGCGCAGGTCTGGGTGATGGCGCCGATGATCTCCACCGCCGAGGAAGCCGAACATTTCGCCGGCCTCTGCGCCGCGGCGGGGCTCACGACACCCGGCGTCATGGTCGAGGTCCCCTCGGCCGCGCTCACCGCCGCGAGCATTCTCGAACACGTCGACTTCGTCAGCCTCGGCACCAACGACCTGACCCAGTACGCCATGGCCGCCGACCGCCAGCTCGGCCCACTCGCGGCCCTCAACACGCCGTGGCAGCCAGCAGTGCTGCAATTGATCCGCCTGACCGTGGCCGGTTCGCGTGACGAGGGCAACGACAAGCCGGTTGGGGTCTGCGGTGAAGCTGCCGCCGATCCCGCACTCGCGGTGGTGCTGGTCGGACTCGGAGTCTCGACACTGTCCATGACCGCACGGGCCCTCTCCGCCGTCGCCGCCGTGCTCGCGAGCGTGACGCTGCCCGAGGCGCAGCAACTGGCCGCCCTGGCCCTCAAATCATATTCAGCAACGGATGCCCGTCGAATCGTTCGCGAAAAACTTCCCATACTTAATACGCTGGGTTTGTAATCTGCCCTCACTCTTTGTCAACACTGCTTACCTTGGAGGACCCCATGTCTGAACGAACCGCTGTCATCGCAAGCCGCGTCGGTCTGCACGCCCGCCCCGCCGGAATCTTTGTCGCCGCGGTCGGTGAGCTGCCCCTCGAGGTCACCATCGCCATGGCCGGCGAGCCGGCCGAGGATGCCATGGACGCGTCGAGCATCCTCTCCATTATGAGTCTCGGCGCCTCCAACGGCGATACCGTCGTGCTGCGTGCCGACGGCGAAGGCGCCGACGAGGCTCTCGACTCCTTGGTCAAGATTCTGGAGACGGATCTCGACGCCGAATAATACCCGTTCCCCGTTTGGGGACAATCCTTTACCGCACGCAACTAGGTAACTACGCTAGGTAAATCGCGCGGGCGCTGTGCCCGCGCGAGACCGGCGCACCTGCCGGTACCTGCAACACCATCTGTGCGAGCGAAAAGGAACCTACCGTGACTGAACGACAGACGTACCTGGGCAACGTTGAGAGCACCCCTGAATCCGAGGAGCACACCATCAAGGACTGGGCGGATCTCGGCCAGGAAATGTGGTCGTACCTCACCGGTAAGGGTGCGGCCATCAACTACAGTTTCATCGATATGGTCGTCGAAGTTCCCCGTGACATCGGCCCCGATGCTCCGCGGGCCGTCTGGAAGCTCAACGGCACCCTGCGGGTAACCACGAGCGACGAGAAGTCGCTCGGCTCCGATCCGTTTCGGGGCTGATCGTGAGCTCCTCGGCGAGCTCAACACTGGCTGGCTCCCCGGTGAGTCTGCACATCGATCTCGCCTTTTCCCTGGTCGAACCGACGGGTGCGGTCGGTGCGTCGAAAGCTTCCTCCGGTGCGGATTCGACCGGAGCAGAGTTCGGCGATTCCTTTGGGTCAGCGGATGCCATGCAGGGCACGGTGACCGCCAACGGCACGGAGATCACCGTATTCACGAGCAACCCGGAAATGTTCGTGCAGGGGCGTGCGCTCAATCTGGAACCGCTGCGCGCGCTGGCTGCCGAATTGGCCTCCCGCGGTCTGACCGTCTCCATCACGGGCCCGATCGGGCTGATTGCGCGTCTCGGCGACGTGCAGGCATCCGTTTCGCAACGGCTGTTGACGCGGTCACCGCACATCGTGCTCGGGTCCCGAAACGCCCTCGGGCCGCTCGTGCAGGCACGAATGCGCGGGCGTGCACGCATGCCGGTTGCCATTCCGCTGCCGCCATCGACGGTGTTTCCGCTCGCACCGACCTTTGATCGACACCGCCGGCGAAAGATCACCACAACGCACTACACGCCGGGAAGCGGGCGACCCCGCCTCATCTTCGTCGTGGGCTCGGAGAACTGGAACGGGCAGATGCCCCGGGAATTCAACCTACTGCCGGGCGTGACGACGATCGGCTCGTCCGCGGATGCCGACCTGCAATTGCCCGGGTTGAAACCGCTGCACGCCGAAATTCGCCACGATGACAACGATGAGTACGTTCTGTTTGCGATGGGTGACGTCGCGAGCAGCTCTCGACCGGCCGAGGGAGGCACCGGGAACAGCCAGATTCTGCGCACCGGGTCGCGGCTCGAAATGGGCCCGTGGCGCATGGGCTACTTTCGGGAGGAATTCGCCGACCACGGCCGGCCGTTTGGCGGGCGCGTTGGCGGGGAGCTGGCATTCCAGAAGCCGCAGCCGCCCAGGCCGCGGGCCTGAGAGGCGCGTGAGGGTGTCGCACGTTCGATGCGGCACCCTCACGAGGTGAACAGGTCGGTCCAGACCGCTCGAGAACCCGATTCCCCGATGAGCGCAACCGTGACGACCGATCCAAGCGCGCTGACCAGAACCACAAGATCAAGAACAATGGTGGCCGCGAGGCGTCCGGTGCCGTGTGGCAGAGCGGATGAGAAACGGGCGCCCTCGGCGGTTACGTAGCGGTACCAAAACCACTGCAGTGCCGCCACGAGGAACAGGGCGATCACCCACGGCAGCAGCGTGTTGCCGAGCGAGGTGTGCGTGCCGAGCAACGGGGTCACGTTGACCAGCCGGGACTGCAGCCACTCCCCCGCCTGCACGGCGAGCGGAACCAGCACGAGCGCTGCCAGGGCCACCAGGGGCGTCACGATGCCCAATCGCCGCCGAGCGGCCGGCCAGAACGCGGTGAGCAGCGCGCACAGGGCGGCGAGTGGCACCACGATCACGACCGCGTGCACGATCAGCACGTGAAGCGGCAGTCCGTTGAATTCCCAATCAATGTTCAAGGCGTATCTCCACTGCATCGGCTCTTGCGGGCGGGGAAATCAGAATGAGCGCAAGCACTTGCCGGAGTAAAGTACCACCATTTGGCGTTTCCTGCTGTCCCCGTCACAGGGGAGGACATCACGCTGTCTATCCCCGCTAGGTTGGAATTATCGAACCGATTACCCGGAGTCGGCGATGGAACGGACAATCGTGAAAATGTTGCAGACAGAGTGCCCCGAATGCCAACAAATGGTGTGGATCACGTCGGATACCCGCTTCGCGACCTACCATTCCCTGGCCAATTCCTCCAAGGATTGCCCGGGCTCCCGAATGATCGTTGCGGTCCCCCCCAAACAGACCGCTGCGAGCCGTAAGCGGGCGCAGGCCGAACTCCTCGCCTGGAGCCACTCTGCGAGCGCTGTCAGTGCCACCGAACACCAGGCCACCGAACACCAGGCCACCGAACACCAGGCCGACAAAAACCACGCCACCAAGCACCAGGCCGCCTGACACCAGCCGACTCGAACATCCGAGGCGGTGTCGACTCCCTACCCGGGTCGGCACCGCCTAGTTTTGTGGAACGGCGGCCTCGGTTCAGTTCAGTCGGCCGACCGCTGTGCGCTCGACGCGTTGCAACGGATGCGTAACAAACCGGCCAACCGGGAGATTTCATTCTGGCGCGAGGGTAGACTCTTTTGTTTTTTATCAGCCTCTTCTCAGGCCATGCCCCGTACCGTTACACACGGAGTTCCCCCACTCCACGTAAAGCCCCGGCATATTTCTCACCTCCCCCCAGGCGAGAAGTGCCGGGGCTTTTTCGGTTCCGCGGCGCCGCGAGGGCCGTGCCATGGCGGTCTCGGCAGGATCGGCCAACGAATTGGTGGCGATCCCGAGACCAGCGCGGGTCGTTTCAGCGGATGCTGACCCAGGCCGGTTACGCGGCGAGCGCGGGGGCGTCGACGCGCAGCGAGCGAGCCCCGTGCTGCTCGGCCAGACCGGCCAGAAGCCGGGCGAGCTGATCGACCGGGGAGTCGGGCGCTTCGGGGTGCCACTGCACGCCGGTGATCGGAGCACTCTCATGCTCGAGGGCTTCGATCAGGCCGTCGGGGGCGTGGGCGGCGGCCACAAGTCCGGCGCCGAGGCGGTCGACGATCTGGTGGTGGGCGCTCTGCACCGAGATGTCAATGCGGCCGAGGCTCGCGGCCAGGGTGCTGTCGGCGGCGAGCACGACGTCGTGGGTGGAGAGAATCTGGTCGATCGGCACGTCGATGTTTTTGTGAATGCCGTCGTCAATGTGCTGCACCAGATTGCCGCCGAGGGCGACATTGATGATCTGCAGGCCGCGGCAGATGCCCAGCAACGGGGTGCCGACCAGGAGGGCACGCTGCACCAGGGCTATCTGGCCCTCGTCGGCGACCGGGAAGTGTGCCGTCTCACCCTCGTAGCCGGTAGCGCCGCCGTAGAAGTGGGGCGTGACGTCTTCGCCGCCGACGATGATGATGGCGTCGGCATCCGCTGTGATGCGCAGCAGTTCGACCGATGTGACGTCGGCAGCGGCGACCCGGGTGACTGCCCAGCCGGCGGTTTCGGCATCGGCGGCGACGCGCGAATTGAGCACCTGCACCTTGGCGTGATAGGCGGGGCGGTCTGGGCGCGCTCCGGTAACCTCGACGACGACGAGCATCCGGTTCGTGAATTCTTGGTTCATGCCGGGCTCCCGTCCTGTCGCATTGCTGTCCTGATTCCATTGTGGGCGGCAGGCCCGTAGCACGCGAGTAGCCCTGTAACACAGGGCAACATCGCAATCGCACGGATTCCCTGAGGTTCCCAGACTCGCCTCTGCCGGTCACCCTAAACTTTGGTCATGCAAGCACTTTCCTGGCGGGTCAGCTCGACCAGGACGACTCCTTTGGAAGGGACACCCGAATGACCAAGCAGTCCATCTTCGGCCGTATTTCCCAGCTCGCGAAGGCGAACATCAACGCCATCCTCGACTCGGCGGAAGACCCCGCCAAGATGCTCGACCAGATGGTGCGCGACTTCTCGAGCAGCGTCTCCGACACCGAGAGCGCGATCGCCGAGACCATCGGCAATCTGCGGCTGCTCGAAGACGACTACCGCGAAGACCAGGAAGCCGCCGTGGAGTGGGGCGACAAGGCCCTGGCCGCGAGCCGCAAGGCCGACGAGCTGCGCCTGGTCGGCAACGCTGCCGACGCCGACAAGTTCGACAACCTCGCCAAGGTCGCGCTGGGTCGCCAGCTCACCTCGGAGAAGGAAGCGAAGACCGCTGAGCCGCAGATTCAGGCCCAGACCGCCGTCGTCAACCAGCTCAAGACCGGCCTGAACGCCATGAAAGAGAAGTTGGTGCAACTCACCAACAAGCGTGCAGAGCTCGTCGCGCGCTCCAAGACCGCCAAGGCGCAGGCGCAGGTGATGGATGCCGTCAAGAGCATCGACATGATGGATCCGACGAGCGAGGTCAACCGCTTCGAGGACAAGATCCGTCGCGAAGAAGCCCGGGTTCGCGGCGCGCAGGAGCTCGCCGCGTCGGGCCTTGACGCCCAGTTCGAAAGCCTCGACGACCTCGGCGAGCTCACCGAAGTGGATGCCCGCCTCGCGGCCCTGAAAGCCGGAACCACCGCCGCCCTCGAGCGCTGAGCGTTCAGTGGACAACTTTGGTGGGTGACACCCCGGTGGCACCCACCAAAGTTGTCCACTCAGGACCTGACCGGCGAGCCCGGCGAGAAATTCGCTCTCGGCGAAGCGGATGTTGTTGGCCCCGGCCGCTGCGCCATACTGAGGTATGGCTCCCACCTTCGTTGTAGTACCACAGTGGCAGGGTTCGATTTCTCCGCGCGCAATGCGCCTGGTCGACGGGGCGGCGGCCATTCAAGGCGACCTGCCCTTTTCGGCCACGCGTCTGGTCGACGTTCCGGTCGAGGCCGGTGACGCGCTCGATACCGGGGTGCACCGGTTCTCCGCGATCCAGCACGTGCGGGAACGCCACACCGCTGTTTTGAAGGACACGGCCGATTGGGCGCTCTCCATCGGCGGCGACTGCGGCATTGCCCTCACCGCTGTCGAGCACGCGGCGCGTACGCATCCGGGCGACTTGGCCGTCGTCTGGTTCGACGCCCACCCCGACCTGCACACGCCAGAGACCTCACCGTCCGGCGGATTCTGCGGCATGGTGCTGCGCGCGATCAGCGGCGAAGGGCCAGCCGAGCTGGAACTCGCCGCCACGAGCAGCGTGTCACTCGACCGCGTCGTGCTGGCCGGAATCCGCGATGTCGACGATGCCGAAGACGTTCTCCTGCAGGAGCGCGGCCTGGTGAGCGTGTCCTGCTCCGAGTTGACCGACCCGGCCGCCCTGGTCGGGGCCGTCGCTGCCATCGGCGCCAAGCACATCTTCGTGCACATCGACCTGGATGTGCTCGATCCGTCAGCTCTTGGCGGCCTGAATGACCTGATTCCGTTCGGGTTGAGCGTGGCCGAACTCGGTGGAGCGATCACCGCCCTGCGCGCTGAGTTCACCCTCGCCGGAGCGACGATCACCGGGTTCGCGCCGGCCTCCCCCGAGGCGGCGACCGATGATCTGCCGAGCATCCTGCGCATCATCGGGGCACTCACCCGCTAGGCACTGATCTCGCAGGTGACCGGACTGAGTGAGTGGGAATGCGCATAACTGCTGCAATTTCTGGCTGGCCAGGGACACACCGGCGTCATTCTGGGCAACTTTGCGGGACCGCCAACGAATTGCAGGAGTTATGGACTCGGGGCGACAGGCCCGGCGAGCACCGCACGAATTCACACACCGACCAATGGAGGCCCCATGAACGATCAGCCCCGCATCCTCACCGAGCGCCGCGGCCACATTCTTCTGATCGGGTTCAATCGGCCCGAGAAGCGCAATGCCGCCGACTTTGCCCTGCTGCGGCAGCTCGCCCTCGCCTACGGTGAGCTCGACGGCGACCCCGAGCTGCGCGTCGGCCTGGTCTACGCCGTCGGCGAGCACTTCACGGCCGGGCTCGACCTCGCCGACATCGGTCCCCGGCTGGGCCCCGCCGGGCTCGAAATGGTGCCGGAGGGCGGCATCAACCCGTGGCAAGTGGATGGCGAATCCCTCAGTAAACCGGTCGTCATCGCCGTGCAGGGAACCTGTCTCACCCTCGGAATCGAGCTCATGCTCGCGAGCGACATTGTGGTTGCCGCCGAATCGACCAAGTTCGGGCAGATCGAGGTAGCCCGCGGCATTTTGCCGTTCGGCGGCGCGACGATTCGGTTCCCGCGTGCGGCCGGCTGGGGCAATGCCATGCGGTGGCTGCTCACCGGTGAGCTGTTCGATACCGCCGAAGCGCATCGTTTGGGCCTCGTTCAGGAAGTCGTGCCCGACGGCACCCAGTTCGACCGGGCGCTCGAGCTCGCCGAGAAGATCGCCGCCCAGGCACCCCTCGCGATCCAGGCCACCCTCGCCAATGCGCGCCTGGCGCAGCGGGAGGGGGCGGCATCCGCTGAACAAGAGCTGCAGCCGGCCCTCGCCCGCCTGGTGCAAACTGAGGACTCCCGCATCGGCATGCAGTCCTTCATGACCCGGACCCCCGCCGTCTTCGTGGGCCGTTAGCCACGCGCGCACCCTCCTCTTCTGCGACCGGGCCCGGAACGCAGGCCCAGCCTATTAATCGGGCCCGGGTTCACAGAGTGGGCCCCCGACGGGCACCTCGGGATAGGCTGCTCTGAACGGTCGGGCCACAAAGTCAAGGAGATTCAATGTCAAGTCAGAACTACGACGTCATTGTGATCGGCGGCGGCGCTGTCGGCGAGAACGCGGCCGACCGCACCGCGCAGGGCGGCCTGCGCACGGTCGTCGTCGAAAGCGACCTGGTCGGCGGCGAATGCTCGTACTGGGCCTGTATGCCGTCCAAGGCTCTACTGCGCAGCGGCGCCGCTCTCGCTGCGGCCAGGCGCGTGCCGGGCGCCGCCGAAGCCGTCACCGGAACCGTCGACGCGCGTGCCGCCCTCAAACAACGCGACGCCATCGCGAGCCACTGGAAGGACGACGGCCAGGCAAAGTGGCTCGAGTCGGCCGGAATCGACCTGGTACGCGGCCACGCCCGCCTCACCGGCACGAAAGAGGTCACCGTGACGTCCGCCGACGGCACCGTGACCGTGCTCACCGCCACGCACGCCGTCGTCGTCAGCACCGGTTCGGCCGCCCTCCTGCCCGACATTCCGGGCCTGACAAACATCGAACCGTGGACCAGCCGCGACGCGACCAGCGCCCAGGAGATTCCGGCCAGCCTGGCGGTGATCGGCGGCGGCGTCGTCGCCGCCGAGATGGCCGCCGCCTACGCCTCACTCGGCTCGACAGTGACCGTCATCGCGCGCAGCCCTCTGCTCGGCGGTCAGGAACCCTTCGCCGGTGAGCTCGTCACCGCCGCCCTGCGGCGCAACGGCGTCACCGTCCTCGTCGGCCCGTCTACCACCGAAGCCCACCGCAACTCAGACGGCACCGTCACGCTCACCCTCGACGACGACAGCACCGTCACGGCCGAGAAAGTGCTCGTGGCCATCGGCCGAACCCCGCGCACCCAGGATCTGGGCCTTGAAACCGTCGGGCTCGACGAAGGCGACTGGCTCGCCGTCGACGACACCCTGCTCGTGCAGGGCGACTCCCCCGCGCTCGCCGGTGACTGGCTCTACGCCACCGGCGACGTCAACCATCGCGCGCTCCTCACCCACCAGGGCAAGTACCAGGCACGAGCGACTGGCGACGCGATCGTGACCCGCGCGGCCGGCAGACCGATCGACACGGCGCCCTGGGGCGTGCACGTCGCGACCGCCGACCACGCCGCCGTGCCCCAGGTCACCTTCACCGACCCGGAGGTGGCCTCGGTCGGGCTGACCGCAGCATCCGCTGTCAAGGCGGGGTATCGCATCCGAATTCTCGATTACGACCTCGCCAACCTGGGCGGCGCCTCCGTGCTCGCCGTCGGCTACGTCGGTAAGGCGCGCGCGATCGTCGACCTCGACCGCGAGGTGTTGCTCGGCGTCACCTTCGTCGGGCAGGATGTCGCTGAGCTGCTGCATTCGGCCACGGTCGCCATTGTCGGCGAGGTGCCCATCAACCGGCTGTGGCACGCCGTGCCGAGCTACCCGACGCTGAGCGAAGTCTGGCTGCGCTTGCTCGAAGCGTACGGACGCCCCGGGTCGACCGACAACGACACCGAGGCCGCGGACGAGTAGCGGATGCGGCGCATCCTGTTCGACTCACCCGTCAGCCGCGCCGGCTACCTGTACGCAACCGCGTTCGGGCTAGTCTGGGGCTCGATCTGGAGTACCGGCCGAGTCGAGCGCAAGGCCGGCCTGTATGTGTTTCGCGGCATGCCGCCGTGGACGTTCGGACGCGGCGGATCCTGCGTCGGCGGCTGCTACCTCACCAATCAGAACGTCACCGCGGCCGTGCTCGAGCATGAGGCCGTGCACAAACGCCAGTGGCAGCGCTTCGGCATGGTCTTTCCGCTGCTATACGCGCTCGGCGGGCGCAATCCGCTGCAGAACCGCTTCGAGATCGAGGCCGGCCTGAAAAAGGGCGGCTACATCCGCTAGTTCAGCCAACGTGGCTCGTGACACCGCCGTCCATTCCGGTGAGCGGCTGCAGCACACACAAAACCGCCCGGGCTGGGAACAGGCCGGGCGGTTTTGTCGTGCAGAAGCGCTACTGCGCGGCGACGTACTCAGCGTCGATGGCGGCAGCCGCGGCGAACACAGCGAGGTTCGCACGCAGCTTGGCGCCGAGGTCGGCGTCAACGCTGGTCCAGTACCAAATGGCACGCTCGGTGACCTCGGGGCGGGTCACGCCGCTGATGGCACCGGTGATGGTGTCGAGGAAGCGCGCCTTGGCGGCGTCGTCGTAGACCTCGCGGTACAGCGTTCCGGCCTGGCCGAAGTCGCTGTCCTCGCTGCGCAGGGTCGCGGCGGCACGCAGCAGCGTTCCGTCGCCTTCCCAGGCGCCCTCGCCGGCCGCGGCCGGGTCGGCGACGGGGCCGCCGAGGGAGTTGGGTGCGTAGTTCGGCTGGCTCGGGGCGTTGAAGTGGTGGCGCTGCGCGCCATCCTGCGAGTAGTTGTTGACCGGGCTCTTCGCCGCATTGATCGGCAGCTGGGTGTAGTTGGTGCCGACGCGGTAGCGCTGCGCGTCGGGGTAGGAGAAGATGCGCGCCATGAGCATCTTGTCGGGGCTTGCGGCAATTCCGGGAACGAAGTTGGCGGGCGAGAACGCGGCCTGCTCGATCTCGGCGAAGAAGTTCTCCGGGTTGCGGTTGAGGGTGTGGGTTCCGACCGGAATGAGCGGGAAGTCGGCGTGCGGCCAGACCTTGGTCACGTCGAACGGGTTGAATCGGTAGGTGTTGCCCTGCTCGTACGGCATGACCTGCACGGAAACGTTCCAGGACGGGAAGTTGCCGGCGGCAATGGCGTCGGACAGGTCGCGACGGTAGTAGTCAGCATCCGCTCCGGCGATGAGCTCAGCTTCTGAGCCTTCCATCTCGACGTTGCCCTGGTTGGATTCGAAGTGGTACTTCACCCAGAACCGCTCGCCGGCGGCGTTGATCCACTGGTAGGTGTGCGAGCCGAAGCCGGGCATTTCACGCCAGGAGCGCGGCAGGCCGCGGTCTCCCATGAGGTAGGTCACCTGGTGGGCGGACTCCGGGGAGAGCGTCCAGAAGTCCCACTGCATGGTCGCGTCGCGCAGGCCGGTGCCCGGCAGGCGCTTCTGCGAGTGGATGAAGTCGGGGAACTTGATGCCGTCGCGGATGAAGAACACCGGGGTGTTGTTGCCGACGATGTCGTAATTGCCCTCGGTCGTGTAGAACTTGACCGAGAAGCCGCGCACGTCGCGCCAGGTGTCTGGGCTGCCCTGCTCGCCGGCCACGCTGGAGAAGCGCTGCAGGGTGGGGGTGACGGTGCCGGGCTGAAACACGGCCGCGCGGGTGTACTTCGAGACGTCGCCGGTCACGACGAACTCGCCGTGCGCTCCGCTGCCCTTGGCGTGCACGATGCGCTCCGGAATGCGCTCGCGGTTGAACTGGGCGAGCTTCTCGACCAGGTAGCGGTCGTGCAGCGCGGTGACGCCGTCGGCGCCGACGGTGAGGGAGTGCGCGTCGCTGGCGACGGGCGTTCCCGTCTGGTCGGTAGTGGGCTTGATAGTCATGGTGCTCCTTGGTGTGGATCAGCAACGCGAGGTTGGCGGAAGAAAGTTAGGGGTGTGCGGTGTCGAGCTGGCACTGGGCGCACAGGCCCCAGTAGATGACCTCGGCGGCGCGCACGTCGAAACCGAGCGTATCCGCCGGCGTGAGGCAGGGTGCGTGACCGATGGCGCAGTCCACGTCGTGCACCACAGTGCAGCGGGTGCAGACGATGTGGTGGTGGTTGTCGCCGACCCTGCGCTCGAACAGGGCGGGCGAACCGGCCGGTTCGATCTTGCGCACGAGTCCGGCAGTGCCGAGCGAGGCGAGCACCCCGTAGACCGCCTGCAGCGAGGTGCCGGGCAGGTCGGTGTGCACCGCGGTGAACAGGGCATCGGCGTTGGAGTGCGGCATATCGGTGAGGGCGCGCAGCACAGCCAGACGCGGCGCCGTGACTTTGAGACCAGCCGAACGGAGGCTGTCGGCGAGCAACCCGGCGTCGGCTGCGGCCAGGCGCAGGCCCGCGGTCTCTTCGCTCGGTTCGATCGTCGTCATGCTCCGACCCTAGCATTTGTTTTGAGTAATTCAAAACAATTCGGGCACTGGTATAGCTAGCTAGGATAGCGATTATCGAGGTTCTGGAGGAACTGTGCTCGCGATCACGCGATTCATCACCGGCAAACGCACCGCCTGGGCGGTCTTGCTCGGAACACTCGTGGCGGTCGGTCTGCTGTTTGCGCTGCTCCCGGCCAATGAGTCCGAGGATTTTCCGGCGGCGGGGCTGCCGGAGACCAGCCAGGCGGCCCAAGTCACCGAGCTGCTCGCCGACTTTCCCTCGGCCGACCAGACCGCGGCGATCGTGGTCTGGAGCCGCGACGGCACCGCGCTCACGGCGTCCGACCAAACCGCGATCACCGCCGCAGCCGAGCAGCTCGGTGCCGCGTCGATCGCCCCGCGCGCGGCCACGCCGCAGTTCAGCGACGACGGTCAGGCGGCGCTGAGTGTGGTGCCGCTGGAGGCGGCGAGCGCGACGGCCGACATTGCGAAGACGGCCACCGACATCCGTTCAACGGCGTCGACCGCGCTGCCGAGCGGGCTGACCGCCTATGTCACCGGGCCGGTCGGCTTTCAGTCCGACATCACCAACGCTTTCGCCGGAGCCGACTTTCGCCTGCTGCTGGTGACCGTGATCGTCGTCGCGGTGCTTCTGATCGTGACCTATCGCAGCCCGGTGCTCTGGATCCTGCCGCTCGTCGTGGTCGGGCTCGCCGACGGCCTGGCCGGCAAGGTCGCCGGCGCGCTGACCGAACCGCTCGGTTTCGCCCTCGACGCCTCGATCTCGGGCATCCTTTCGGTGCTCGTGTTCGGCGCCGGCACCAATTATGCCCTGCTGCTCGTGGCCCGCTATCGCGAAGAATTGCTGCACACCGAAAATCGCAACGTCGCCATGCGCACCGCCGTGACGAGCGCCGGCCCGGCCATCGCGGCGAGCGGCGGCACCGTTGCGCTGAGCCTGGCGACCCTGGTTTTCGCCGAACTGGCCGGCAACCGGGCGCTCGGCATCGCCTGCGCCATCGGTGTACTCATCGCCATTCTGTTCGCCCTGCTCGTGCTGCCGGCCGCCCTCGTGGTCTGCGGGCGCGGCCTGTTCTGGCCGTTCATTCCGCGCGTGCAGGCCCAGGCCACTGCCCCGCGCACCGGCTTCTGGACCAGGCTCGGTCGCGGAGTGGCCAGGCATCCGGTGATCATCACGATCGTGTCCGTTCTGGCGATCGGTTCGCTCGCGTTCGGGCTGAACGGAGCCGCGGTCGGGCTATCCCAGGCCGACCAGTTGCTCGGCAACCCGGAGTCGGTTGTTGCCCAGGACATCGTGGACGCGTCTTTTTCGGCGGGGCTGACCAGCCAGACGGTCGTGCTGACGCCGGATGCGGTATCCGCTGACACCGTGGCAGTGGCCCTGCAGACCCCAGGGGTCTCCGCGGCTGTCGCCGGTGAGAACGCCGGCGGCCTGACCCGCATCGATGTCACCCTAGACAGCGAACCAGGCAGCGACCTGACTTTCGCGACCCTCAGCCAACTGCGCAGCGATTTAGCGGATGCTTCGGGCGCGGTCTCGCAGGCGCTGGTCGGTGGCAGCGATGCCACGGCCCTCGATACGAAAATCAGCGCCGAACGGGACCAGGCCCTGATTCTGCCGCTGATTCTGGGCATCGTCTTTCTCATTTTGGCGCTGCTGCTGCGCTCCCTCGTGGCGCCGGCGTTGCTCATCGCCACCGTGCTCGGCACCTTCTTCGCCAGCCTGGGAGCTTCGAACCTGATCTTTCAGAACCTGCTCGGCTTCGCCGCGTTCGACACCAGCGTCGTGCTGTTTTCCTTTCTGTTCCTGGTCGCTCTCGGCGTGGACTACAACATCTTCCTGACCACGCGAGCGCGGGAAGAGGCCCGGCGCTACGGCACCCGAGAAGGCATGGTGCGGGCGCTCTCGTCGACCGGAGCGGTGATCACGAGCGCCGGGATTCTGATCGCGGCGGTGTTCGCCGTGCTCGGCGTCCTGCCGGTCGTGGCGCTCACCCAGATCGGCGTGATCGTCTGCATCGGCGTGCTGCTCGACACCCTTGTCGTGCGCACCGTGCTCGTGCCGGCCCTGGTCTTTCTGGTGGACGACCGGTTCTGGTGGCCGTCGAAGCCTGTCGCGTCACGCCAGTAGAATTTCGGCGCGACTCTGGTTGACTCCGGGCTCACGCCCGGTGAGGCCAACGCCCGGTCAGGCCTACGCAGGGTCGGGCGGCACGCGGTCCTGCCAGCGGATGCGCCGCTCCAGCTGCGCGCCGAGCGCCAGCAGCGTCGCTTCGCCGCCGGGTCGCCCGATGAGCTGCACGCCCATCGGCAGGCCGTCGTCGGTCTGGTGCACCGGCAGCACGATGGCCGGCAGCCCGCTCACGTTGATCATCGAGGTGAACGGCGTGTACTGCACCTGCTGGGCGAAGTTCGCCTCGCCGTCGTGCGCGTCGTACCAGCCGACCGGCCGCGGCGTCAGCGCCATCGCCGGGGTCAGCACCGCATCGAATTTCGACAGCTGGCGAATGAACGAACGCTCGAACGCGGACAGTGCGGCCAGCGCCTCGGCGAGTTCCCGGGCACCGAGGGCACGACCTCGGGCGAGCAGCCACTGGGTCAGCGGTTCAAGCAGGGCGACGTCTGCGTCGGTTTCGGCCGGGATGGTCGCCGCGCCCGCTTGCCAAATTGTGCGAAACGCCGGCACATAGCTCGCGTCGGGCACGAGTGCCGTCTCCTCGAGGCCGTGCTGCAGCGCGGCGAAACCGGCCACGGCGAGATCGAGCGCGGCCTGGGCTTCGGGCGCAATCGAAATGGAGTAATCGTTATCCCAGGCTGAAGTGGTCATGACGCCGAGCTGAAACCGCCCATCGCCGCGCACCGCCGCGGCCAGCAGCGGAGCTTCGTCTCCCGGAGCCCGCAAGGCATAGTGGTGGTCGGGGTGACCATCTCGCGGCGCGATCATGGCATCGAGCAGCAGGGCGGCATCCGCTACCGTGCGGGCGATCGGGCCGCCGACGGCGAGGCCACCGAGCTTGTCGACTCCGGAAGCGGACGGCACCCGTCCGCGGCTCGGCTTGAGGCCGACCAGCCCGCAGGCGGCCGCTGGGATGCGGATGGACCCGCCGCCATCGGAGCCCGGCGCGAACGGCAGCAGGCGGGCGGCGACCGCGGCGGCGGCGCCGCCGCTGGATCCGCCGGCGCCGAGCGCAAGGTTCCACGGCGTGCGAGCCGGCGGTGCCGCGAGGCTTTCGGTGTAGGAGGCGAGGCCGAATTCCGGCGTGTTCGTCTTGCCGAGGCTGACTCCCCCGGCGTCGTCGAGGGCCTGCACAAGCTCATCCGACTCGTCGGGCACATAGTCGGCGAAGAGGCGGGAGCCGAACCTGGCCGGCACCCCGGCACGCAGGTACAGGTCCTTGTCGGCGAACGGGAGGCCCCAGAGCGGCGCGGTGCGCGGCATCCGCTCTTCAACGTAACGGGCCCTGGCCCTGGCCGCGTCTGCCGTCACCGTGACAAAGGCACCGAGTGCCGGATTGTACTTCTCGATGCGGGCGAGGTAGTGCTCGGCGAGCTCGCCCGGGCTGATTTCGCGGTTCTGCAGGGCCTGCCATTGCTCAAGGGCGGTCAGTTCGTGTGGATCAGCCATGACCCGAGCCTAGTTCGGCGACGGTCGCCAATCAGGCAGCACTGGCCGGGGCGGCACAACGAGGCTAGCCTCAATCCATGGCCAGCGCTTTGTACAACCCCATCGGCACCACCGCGCTCATCACCGGAGCGTCGAGCGGACTCGGCGTCGGGTACGCCCACGCGCTCGCCCAGCGCGGCGCGGATCTGGTACTCGTCGCCCGTCGCCAGGCCCGGCTCGAATCCCTCGCGGTCGATCTCGCCGAGAAATACGGCACCGTTTCCACCGTGATTCCGCTCGATCTCACCGAAGCGGATGCCGTCCCCGAGCTGGTGCGCGACCTGCGTGAGCGGGCAATCACCATCGGCACCCTCGTGAACAATGCCGGATTCGCCACCTTCGGCACCGTGCTCGAGTCGGACGAGGCCCGCGAACGCGAGCAGGTGGCGCTCAACGTGCACGCGCTGACCGCGCTGACCCACGCCTTCCTGCCCGATCTGGTCGAGACCGCCTCGCTGCATCCGCACACTGCGGCGCTGGTGAACCTGGCCAGCACGGCCGCATTCCAGCCGGTGCCGCGCATGGCGGTGTACGGCGCGACCAAGGCCTACGTGCTCAGCTACACCGAGGCGATCAGTTACGAAACGCGGGCGAGCGGCCTCAAGGTCACGGCGATCTGCCCAGGTCCCGCCGACACCGAGTTCTTCGAGGTCGCCAAGACCGGCGGCGGCAAGAAGGGCACACCGCTCACGGTCGACGAGGTTATGCGCGCCTCGTTCTCGGCGCTCGACCGCTCGGTCACGCCCTCGGTCGTGCTGGTCGGCGCCCGCAACGCCCTGCTCGCCCGGGTCGCGAGCATCTCTCCGCGACGTGCGGTACTCAACGCCGTCGGCCGCCTGAACACGCCGCGCGGCACGCGCTGAGCCCGGGCACGCCCGCGAGACGCCAACTTCGGTCCCTATGCCCCGCGACCTGCCAACGTCGGCCCCATGAGCTGGGCCGACGGGGCTACTTCAGACTCTTCTGCAGCAGAATAGTGCCGAGCCAGCGCTCGAACTTGAAACCGACCTTGCCCATGCGGCCGATCTCCTCGAAACCGAAGTCGCGGTGCAGCTTGATCGAGGCATCCGCTCCCTGATCCGCGATCACGGCGATGATCTCCTTCAGGCCGGCCGCCTTCGACCGCTTGATCAGTTCGCCGAGCAGCTCGCGCCCGAGTCCCTTTCCGGTGGACGCGGCGCCGAGGTAGATCGAGTTTTCGACCGTGAACCGGTAGGCCTTCTTCTGTTTCCACGGGGCGACCAGGGCATAGCCGAGAATCTGGCCGGCCGGTGAGACGGCAACGATGAACGGCATGCCCTGCTTGTTCAGGTAGTAGAACTTGTCGCGCCACTCGGGGAGAGTCATGGCATCTTCGTCAAAAGTGACGGTGCTGTTGGCTACGTAATAATTGTAAATTTCGCGAATGTGCGGCAGGTCGGTCGCCCGCACCTCACGCATCGTGTATTCGAACGGCGTCTCGACGGCGGTTTCCGGCCGCAGGTGGCGGGGCAACCGACGACGAGGCTCGTATTCTTCCTCAAGCACCGGGCACTCCCCTTTCTGGTTGATTCCAGATTACCGGAAGCTCCCAGTTCACCGATGCAGCCCCCTGCCCGGTCAACAGCCGGTTGGCGTTGCTGAATGGCTTCGAACCGAAAAAACCACGCCAGGCCGATAGTGGACTCGGGTGCACCGACTCGTGCACGGGCGTGTCGCCGAGCAGTGGCTTGAGCGCGCCGGCATCCTGTCCCCACAAAATCGCGACCAGCGGATGTCCCCGCCCGGCCAGTGCGCGAATGGCCTGGTCGGTCACCGCTTCCCATCCCTGGCGGCGGTGCGAACCGGCCGCTCCCGCACCGACGCTGAGCACCCGGTTCAGCAGCAGCACGCCCTGATCGGTCCAGGCCGAGAGGTCGCCGTGCTCGGGTCGCGGCAGGCCGAGATCGGCTTCATATTCAGTGTAGATATTGCCGAGGCTGCGCGGAAGCGGGCGCACGTCGGCTTTGACGGCGAAGGCCAGGCCGATCGGATGGCCCGGAGTCGGATACGGATCCTGCCCGACGATGAGCACCCGCACGGCGTCGAACGGCTGGCGGAACGCGCGCAGCAGGTGCTCCGCAGCGGGCAGCACGGCGCGGCCGGCGGCTCGTTCACGCGTCAGGAACTCGCCGATCCTGGCCAGGTCATCGGCCACGGGTGCGAGGGCGAGCGCCCAGCCCGGATCGATGTCGCCGCTGGCCGCGAGGGCGTCGAGGTTCACGACCTCACCCGGCCGACCGGGCGCGCCCGATCAACCCGGCAGGTACCTGATGGGGTGGCGACCGCCGCGAGCTGACTCGGTACGCATGTTGCGGCATCCGTTGTGCAGGCTGTCATGCGCGGGTCAGGCGCCGATGGTGCTCACGAGCACGCCGCCGTCGGCCTGGCTGACGTTCCAGACGCTGCCGGCGCCGAGCACGCGAAGTGCGCCCTCGCCGACCACGAGCACGGTGTTCTCGTCGATGGCGAGGCCGCCGTCGATCAGGCCGGCCTCGGTCGCCGCGATCAACCGGGACAGGCTGCCGGACTGGGCGGCGTGCACGTCGACCGTGACGTCGAGCAGTCCGATGCCCTGGGCGAGGGTGATCTCGTCGAGGCCCTCGGAGACGTCTTCGGGCGTCACCTCGACGCCGCCGATGCGCCAGCCGCCGATCAGGGCTCGTTCGGCGGCGATCATGGCACCGGCCGAGAAGCCGAGGTAGGGCACGCCGGCCGATACCTGGCGGCGAATCTCGCCGGCTATGGGGAGCAGTGCGGCCAGGTAATCGGGGGTCACGCCGCCGCCGATGAGAATGCCGTCGACAGCGCCCAGAGCGGTGAGGTCGCCGGTATCGCCGGGCGCGAGTACGGTGCGGCGGGTCTGCACACTGTCGCCGAGCGAGGCAGCCAGTTCCTCGGCGTGGGCGCTGCCCGGGCCGACGGTGATGATAGCCACGATCGGTTCGTCACGGCCAGCCTGTGCGGCGTGAGCCACAACCTCGGACAGGAACGTTCCGAGCACCTGGGCATTGTGGGCCGGGTCTCCTCCGCCGCCGACCAGGTGCACGCTCACGCGGTGACCTTCGTTTCGGTCGTGGCTGTGTCGTTGCTCGAAAGAGGTGCGTCAAGTGTCATTCGACAATGCTAACGAAAGACGCAAGCGCCGTGACCGCAGGCACAATAAAGCGGATGCCGCGCTGCCGACCGGCAGCGCGGCATCCGCTCGTTGCGGTTTATCCGGCGCGAAGAAGAAGCGCTACGGAACCTGACGCTGGTCGAGCCCGTTGTAGGCCGACAGCGGGCGAATCAGTGCGTTGCTGGTCTTTTGCTCCATGATGTGCGCGGTCCACCCGGTGATGCGCGCCGCAACGAACAGCGGCGTGAAGGTGAGGGTGTCGAACCCCATCAGGTGGTAGGCCGGGCCCGAGGGGTAGTCGAGGTTGGGCAGGATCGCCTTGCGCGTCGTCATCGCCGTCTCGAGGGCTTCGTAGAGTTCGAGCAGCTCCGGCTTCTCGTAGTGCAGGGCCAGGGTGACGAGCGCCGCCCGCATGGTCGGTACGCGCGAGTCGCCGCTCTTATAGACGCGGTGCCCGAAGCCCATGATCTTGCGCTTCTCGGCGAGCGCCTGCGCGAGCCAGGGCTCGGCCCGGGCGGCCGAGCCAGCGCCGAGGCCGATCTCGGTGAAGGTGTGCATGACGGCTTCGTTCGCGCCGCCGTGCAATGCTCCCTTGAGCGCCCCGACCGCGCCGGTCACGGCCGAATAGAGGTCTGACAGGGTTGAGGTGATCACCCGCGCGGTGAACGTCGAGGCGTTGAAGGAGTGCTCGGCGTAGAGAATCATCGACACGTCGAAAGCGTTGACGACGACGACCTCAGGCACCTCCCCGAAGGCCATGTGCAAAAAGTTCGCCGAGTAGCCGAGGTCGTCGCGCGGCTCGACCAGGTCGAGCCCATGCCGACGCCGCTGGTCGTACGACACGATCGCGGGCAGCTGGGCGAACAGCCGAATCGACTTGGCCAGGTCGGATTCCGGCGACGGGTTCTCGGCTTCCGGATCGCTCGCTCCGATAACGCTCACCGCGGTGCGCATGACATCCATCGGGTGCGCGGTCAACGGCAGTTCGTCGATGATGCGCTTGACGACCGGGTTGAGGTGGCGCAGCGATCGTTCGAGGGCCTCGAACTCGGCCAGCTGTTGGTCGTCGGGCAGCTCCCCGTGCCAGAGCAGGTAGGCGACCTCCTCGAAGCTCTTCTTCGCCGCGAGTTCCTGCACCGGGTAGCCACGGTAGAGCAGCGAGTTGGTCTCCGGGTTGACCTTGGAGACCGCGGTCGTGTCGACGACCACGCCGGTCAGCCCCTTATAGACGTGTGGAGCGAGTGTTTCCGTGTCAGACATTATGCTCCCCTTATACCTTGGACGAAATGTGCGGGTTCAGCGTGAAATCGAAGATACCCGAATCGAACTGGCTATACGACGCGTAGTCGAGCAATTCGTACAGGTCAGCCCGGTGCTGCATCTCGGGCAGCATCGTCGTGAGCGAGCCGGTCTGCTCGATCGCATCGAGTCCGCGGGCCGCCGACCCCATCGCGAGGCGCAGCAACGACACCGGAAAGATCACCAGGTTCATGCCCACGTTTTCGAGCTGCTGCACGGTGTACAGCTCGCCCTTGCCGAATTCGGTCATGTTCGCCAGGATCGGCACCGAGACGGCCGCCCGGATCGTCTCGAACTCGGCCAGGCTGCCCATCGCCTCGGGGAAGATCGCGTCCGCTCCGGCATCCTGCAGCTGCTTTGCCCGAGTCACCGCGGCATCCAAACCGTCGACGGCACGGATGTCCGTGCGCGCCATCACGAGAAAGTTCGCATCCCGGCGGGCATCGACCGCCGCGCGGATGCGCTTGATCGCGGTGTCCGCATCCACGACCTGCTTGCCGTCCAGGTGACCGCAGCGTTTCGGGTTGATCTGGTCCTCGATGTGCATTCCGGCCAGGCCGGCATCCTCGAGAGTCTGAATGGTGCGCGCCACGTTCATCGGCTCGCCGAAGCCGGTGTCGGCATCGACGATGGCCGGCAGGTCGGTCATCCGGGCGATCTGCTGCGACCGGCCGGCCACCTCGGTGAGGGTGGTCAGGCCAATGTCGGGCAGGCCGAGGTCGGCCGAGAGCACGGCACCCGAAATGTAGACGCCCTCGAACCCCTTCTGCTGAATGAGTTTGGCCGAAAGCGGGTTGAACGCGCCCGGAAAGCGCAAAATCTTGCCGCTTTTTAGGCCCTGGCGCAGGGCAATGCGCTTGTCAGCGGCGTCGCGCCTGGCGTACAGCATTAGAAGATTCCGATCGGCGCAGTAATGGAGGAGAGCAATCCCGGCTTGGCCACGATGGTCAGGCCGCCGAGCTCAGCCGCGCCGAGCTCGGGCAGACGCTGGGCCAGAGCGAGAAAGCGTTCAATCTCCGACGCCTCCATGACCGGGGCAGCGAGGGTGCGGAACTTGTTGATGTACTCCGCGCGGGCGAAGGGGCGAGCTCCGAGCGGATGCGCATCGGCGACGGCAATCTCGTCCACGATGCGGGTTCCATTGGCCAGTTCGATCTCGACGCGACCGCCGAAGGCCTTCTCGGCCGGGTCGAGGGAGTGGTAGCGACGCGTCCACTCCTTATCCTCGGTGGTTGTGACGGTCTGCCACAGGGCGATGGTGTCTGGGCGGCCGGCTCGTTCCGGGCTGTAGGAATCGACGTGGTTCCAGCTGCCGTCCTGCAGAGCGACCGTGAAGATATAGGGAATGGAGTGGTCGAGCGTCTCGCGGCTCGCGGTGGGGTCGTACTTCTGCGGGTCGTTGGCGCCGGAGCCGATCACATAGTGCGTGTGGTGGCTGGTGTGGATGACAACGCTCGTGATAGCCCCGGCGACGAGCAGTTCGGGGTGTTCGTTGTGCAGCTTGCGAGCGAGGTCGATCCAGGCCTGCGCCTGGTATTCGGCCGAGTGCTCCTTGGTATAGCTGTCCAGAATGGCCCGCTTGATGCTGCCGGCTTTCGGCAGCGACACGTCATAGGAGCCGTCCGGGCCGTCGAGCAGCCAGGCGATGACGCCGTCTTCGCCCTCATAGATGGGAGTCGGGCTGGTTTCGCCGCGCAGCGCACGGTCGACGGCTTCGACAGCCATCTTGCCAGCGAAAGCCGGGGCGTGCGCCTTCCAGCTGGAGATTTCGCCCTTGCGGGATTGGCGCGTCGCGGTCGTGGTGTGCAGCGCCTGACCGACGGCCTGAAAGATGGTTTCCTTGTCGAGGCCGAGCAGGGTGCCGATACCGGCGGCGACCGACGGGCCGAGGTGGGCAACGTGGTCGATCTTGTGCGCGTGCAGGCTGATCGATTTCACCAGGTCGATCTGAATCTCGTAGCCGGTGGCGATGCCGCGAATCAGGTCGCTGCCGGTCAGGCCGCGGGAGGCCGCGAGGTGCTGGGCGACCGCCGTGATCGGCGGGATATTGTCGCCGGGGTGCGAGTACTCGGCGGCGAGGAACGTGTCGTGATAGTCGAGTTCACGCACGGCCACACCGTTGGCCCAGGCCGCCCACTCCGGGGAAACCCGGCGGGCGGGGGCGAGGCCGAACACAGTCGCTCCGTCGCCGCCATTGGAACGCGGATGTGCGAGCGCCTGCGAGCGGGCGGCGATCACCGGGCGACGAGTCAGGCTGGCCGCCGCGACGGAGGCGTTGTCGATCACCCGGTTGATGACCATCTCGGTCACCTCTTCAGAGACGAGGGCCGGGTCGGCGGCGACCTCGGCGATTTTCCAGGCCAGCTGGTCCTCGCGGGCCAGATTCTCGTCGCTCTTGTGAACTCGAACGTGGTGAAGCTGCACTGTGGATCCCTTCGTTAGGTGACCAGGGCCGCTAATTGGCGACAGTGGCCGAACCCTCATCGATCGCCGCGAGGACGCTCTGGAGGCTTTGATGAAGATGAATATGGGTGGCATGGGCCGCCAGCGACGGATCGCCGGCGATGATGGCGTCGAGAATCAGCAGATGCTCGGCCGCCGCGGCATGGAGCCGCAGCGGATTTCTCCGGGCCAACCGACGAATTCGGGCCAAGTGGGTGCGTACGGCGCGCAGGGCGCCGACGAGAAAGGGGTTGCCGACCGCGACATCGATGGCATCTTCGAGTTCATCGATCAGCCCGTAGTATCGGTGCACTCCGACGTCGCCCTGTTCCAGCAGCTGCGGAGCATTGACGAAGCCCTCACGGAGCAGGGCGAACGGGGTGGGATCACGGCGAATCGCCGCCAGACGAATGGCCTGCACCTCAAGCGCCTGGCGCAGTTCGTAAAGTTCGGAAATACTGTCGACCGAGATATCGGTGACTTCAAAGCCACGGCCTCGGCGACCGACGACGAGTCCATCGGCAATCAATCGGGCCACCGCTTCCCGCAGCGGGGTGCGCGATATGCCAATACGCTCGGCCTGTTCGACTTCGAGCAGGGCAGCCCCTGGTGCGAGGAATCCGTTCAGGATTTCCCCGCGCAGCTGACGGTACGCTCGCTCACTGGCGCGGAGCGGCACGTCTAACCCCAACATTGCGGTTTCTGTATACACAACTCAGATCCTATTCCACAATGCTGGGTTATATGCAATACTTCAACCACTCTTTGTATACAGAGGCACTTCGATGGAGAAGATAGACATGAACGGCGAATCAGGTGCGAGCTACCGGGATGCGTGGCGACGCAGCATTTCGTCGACGGAAGCCTTCTGGCTTGAGGCGGCTGAGGGCATCGACTGGATCACGCAGCCCCGTCTGGCGCTCGCTCCCGACGGCCCGGCGACCGGCAGCTGGTTTCCCGGCGGCACTCTCAATACCAGCTACAACGCACTCGACCGCCACGTGCTGGCCGGCCGCGGCGCCCACACCGCGCTGATCTATGACTCCGCCATGACCGGCACCCGGGTCAAGCTCAGCTACCTCGACCTGCTCGGCCGCGTCGCCAGGTTCGCCGGCGTACTCCGCGCCAACGGTGTTGGCACCGGCGACCGCGTCGTCATCTACCTGCCGATGATTCCCGAAGCCGTTGTCGCCATGCTCGCCTGCGCCCGCATCGGCGCGGTGCACTCGGTCGTGTTCGGTGGTTTCGCCGCAACCGAACTGGCCGTGCGCATTGATGACGCCCGCCCGAGTGTCATCGTCACGGCATCCGGCGGCCTGGAGCCTGGCCGCGCGGTGGAATACCTGCCACTGGTCGACAAGGCCATCGCCCTGAGCCAGGGTTCGGTGCACACCGTGATCGTGCAGGGCCGGGACAGCATCCCCGGCTCAGCTGCTGACTACCAGAACCATTCAGAAGCGGATGTCGTCTGGCTCGACTGGGCAGCCGAAGAGGCCAAAGCCGCGCCGGCCGACCCGGTCGCCCTGCGCTCCGAAGACCCGCTGTACATCCTGTACACGTCCGGTACGACCGGTAAGCCCAAGGGCATCATCCGCGACAACGGCGGCCATGCCGTTGCGCTGAACTGGTCGATGCGCAACATTTACGATGTGGGACCGGGCGACGTCTACTGGGCCGCATCCGACGTCGGCTGGGTGGTCGGACACTCCTACATCGTCTACGCGCCGCTCCTGGCGGGCGCGACCACGGTCCTCTATGAGGGCAAGCCGATCGGCACCCCGGATGCCGGCGCCTTCTGGCGCGTCGTCGACGACTACAAGGTGAAGGTTCTGTTCACCGCGCCGACCGCCATACGGGCCATCCGCCGGGTCGACCCCGACCTGCTCGATCTGAAGAACCACGACGTTTCGAGCCTGACCAGCCTGTTCCTGGCCGGCGAACGACTCGACCCCGAGACCTTCCACTGGGCCAACAATGGGCTGCACTGCCCGGTCGTCGACCACTGGTGGCAGACCGAGACCGGGTGGGCGATCTGCGCCAATCTGCTCGGCATTGAAGAATTGCCGACCAAGCCGGGTTCGGCCACCGTCCCGGTACCCGGATACGACATTGCCATTCTGGATTCCAAGGGCAAGCCGATCGAGAAAGTCGGCAAGGACGGCAACATCGCCATTCGACTCCCCCTGCCGCCCGGAACCCTGCTCGGGGTCTGGGGCAGCGAGGAACGGTTTACGAGTTCTTACCTGACCGCCTTCCCCGGCTACTACGCCACCGGCGACTCCGGCCATTTCGACGCCGACGGCTACCTGTTCGTGATGGGCCGCACCGACGATGTGATCAACGTTGCCGGGCACCGGCTCTCCACCGGGTCGCTCGAAGAGGTACTCACCCTGCACCCGGCCGTCGCCGAGTGCGCGGTACTCGGCGTGCACGACGCCCTCAAGGGCCAGCGAGCCGCTGGTTTCGTGACCCTCAAAGTAGGGACTAGTGTCGACCACGACGTTCTGGCCGCCGAACTCGTCGCGCTCGTCCGGGAGCATGTCGGCCCGGTTGCCGCGTTTCGCGACGTCACCATACTCGACCGACTGCCCAAAACGCGGTCGGGCAAGATTCTTCGCAAAACCATTCGGCAGATCGTCGACGGTGAAGAATATTCCGTTCCCCCCACTATCGAAGACCCCACCGTTCTCGACGATTTGAAACAGGCGCTGTCAGCATCCGTTTCCTAACCAGGTCAAGACCGCTCGCGCCCTAAACCGCGCACCGACAACTTTTCCGTAAAACCCGTACTTTCCACCCTTAAGGCAAGGAGGCCCCATGAGTGAAGCAGTGAAAGACGCCCCACCGAAGTCCATCATCGACTACGAGGCTTTTGAAAAGACCCCCCGTTTTCTCGAGTTGAAGCGCACCCGCAACAGGTTCGTCGTACCGATGGCAATCTTCTTCTTTGTCTGGTACATCGCCTACGTACTCGCTGCCGCGTACCTGCACGAGTTCATGGCCACGCCGGTCTTCGGCCGCATCAATATCGGACTGCTGCTCGGCCTCGGCCAGTTCGTCACGACGTTCGCCATCACCATGACCTACGTGACCTTCGCGAACCGCAAGATCGACCCGCGCACCGAAGAACTTCGCCTTGAGCTTGAGCGGATGGAACAGCGATGAACGCACTGCACCTCCTGGCCACGACGGTCAAACCGGTTGAAAACAACCCGATCCTGAACATATCCATCTTTCTCGCCTTTGTGGCGGTGACCCTGATCATCGTCATCCGCTCCGGACGCAACAACAAGTCCGCCGCGGACTACTACACCGGTGGCCGCTCGTTCACCGGACCGCAGAACGGTTTCGCCATCGCCGGCGACTACCTCTCGGCGGCGTCGTTCCTCGGCATCGTCGGCGCCATCGCGATCAGCGGCTACGACGGGTTCATGTACTCGATCGGATTCCTCGTCGCCTGGCTCGTGGCCCTGCTGCTCGTTGCGGAGCTCATGCGCAACACCGGCAAGTTCACGATGGCCGACGTGCTCTCCTTCCGGTTGAAGCAGGGTCCAGTACGCGTGGCAGCAGCAACGACCACCCTGGCCGTGTGCTTCTTCTACCTGCTCGCCCAGATGGCCGGAGCCGGCGGACTCGTCTCGCTACTCCTCGGCATCAACGACAAGCTCGGCCAGTCCATCGTGGTCACCGTCGTCGGCGCGCTGATGATCGTCTACGTACTGGTCGGCGGTATGAAGGGCACCACGTGGGTGCAGATCGTCAAGGCGTTCCTGCTCATCATCGGTGCACTCGCCATGAGCATCTGGGTACTGGCCCTGAACGGGTTCAACCTGTCGGCCCTGCTCGACAGCGCTGTTGCCGTCTCGACCTCCGTTCCGGCCGATGCGATCCTGGCTCCGGGCCTGAAGTACGGCACCAACCCGCTCGACTTCATCTCGCTCGCCCTCGCCCTGGTTCTCGGAACTGCCGGCCTGCCGCACGTGCTCATGCGCTTCTACACGGTTCCGACCGCCAAGGAAGCTCGTCGCTCTGTGGTCTGGGCCATCTGGCTCATCGGCGCGTTCTACATCTTCACCCTCGTGCTGGGCTTCGGTGCCGCATCGCTCGTTGGTGCTGACACCGTTCTCGCCGCTCCCGGTGGAGTGAACTCGGCAGCTCCGCTGCTCGCGCTCGCTCTCGGTGGTCCGCTGCTGCTCGGCTTCATCTCGGCCATCGCCTTCGCGACGATCCTGGCCGTTGTGGCCGGAATCACCATCACGGCGGCAACGAGCTTTGCGCACGACATCTACGGCTCCGTCATTAAGAAGGGCAAGGGAAACCCCGACGACGAGGTCAAGGTTGCCCGTCGCACCGTGATCGTGATCGGAATCCTCGCCATTGCCGGTGGTATCGGCGTGCAGGGGCAGAACATCGCCTTCCTCGTGGCACTCGCGTTCGCCGTCGCGGCGAGCGCCAACCTGCCCACCATTCTCTATTCCCTGTTCTGGCGTGGCTTCACTACCCGGGGCGCGGTCTGGAGCATGTACGGCGGGCTGTCCTCAGCCGTGCTTCTGATCATCTTCTCGCCGGTATTCTCGGGCACTGACACCTCCATGTTCGGTGCCGCCGTGGACTTCGCGATCTTCCCGCTGAGCAACCCGGGCATCATCTCGATCCCGCTCGGGTTCTTCCTGGGCTGGCTCGGATCGGTCACCAGCACCGTGAAGGAGAGCCCGAAGCTCGCCGCCGAAATGTCGGTGCGTTCGCTCACCGGGCACGGCGCCGAAAAGGCCGTCGAGCACTAACCCTCTGCAGTACACAAACGGGCCGGCCAGGATGCATATCCTGTCCGGCCCGTTTCTGTGCCCCTGCTGCTGCAGGCATCCGCTCCCGGGGTACGGTGGTCGCCGACCTCGGCCAGCGGATGCGCGCGAGCGGCCCCGCAGACACCCTCATGTCGGCAGCATGCCCACTCCAGTTCAAAATGTGGCTAAATACGGTGGCAGGATGGCTCAGTTTCGAGGGCAGCTCCGGGTCAGTTGCCCCCCCTCGCGGCACGCGGGAGTTGTGGCCAGGCCACAGGTCCCGCGCACTGGCGGAACACCCGCGTAACGAGGCCGGCCAGCACCGCCCCCGCTCCCAAACTCCCGCGCACCGGCGCAGGTCCCGCGAATTGGCGCAACCCCCGCGCGGCCGGAACGTGGTTAGAGCTCGCGCACTTTCAGCGAACCACGGGCGATGCGTGTCGGGGCCGCCTGGGCGACCGGCTTGATCACGATCAGGTCGAGGTTCACGTGTGCCGGGCGCTCAACGCTCGACACGATGGTCTCCGCGATGTCCTCCGCCGATAGCGGATCTGGCACGTTGTCGTAGGCCGCGAACGCCTTGTCGGCGTCACCGTTGAAACGAACCAGACCGAACTCATCCGTTTTGACCATGCCTGGCGCGATCTCGATCACCCGAATCGGCTCACCGGAGAGCTCGAGGCGCAGTACCTCGGTCATGGCGTGGGCAGCGAACTTGGCCGCGTTGTAGCCGCCGCCACCGAGATAGGCCACGTGCCCGGCGATCGAAGTGATGGTGACGATGTCGGCCGACCCGGCCCCGGAGTCGATGCCGGAGCGCAGCAGCGGCAGAATCGCCGTGGTGACCCGCTTGACGGCGAGCACGTTGATCTCGAACATCCAGGCCCAGTCCTCGATACTCCCGGCCTCCACAGTGTCGAGGCCTTTGGCGCCGCCGGCATTGTTGACCAGGGCGTGCACCGGGCCGGTGGCGGCGAGATAGTCGCGGAGGGCGTCGACATCCGCTTGCAGCGTCAGGTCAGCGGTGAAGACATCCGCTCCCGTGTCCGCTCGCAGCGTAGCGAGGCGGTCGGCCCGCCGCGCGACCCCGACCACATCCCAGCCTCGCAGCCGAAACAGGCGAACGGTCGCCGCTCCGATTCCCGAACTTGCTCCGGTCACAACCACTCTTCGAGTACTCATTTCTCCATTGTGGCGGGAGAATGGATTCAATGAGCGCACTTGGCACCGCCACCACTCGACCGCAGAAGCGTCGCTTACCCCTCTGGGACAACGCGCGCTGGATCGCGGTCACCCTCGTGGTGATCGGCCACGCCATTCTCAAACTCATCGGCGAAGCGGATGTCGCCTATACGCTGTACCTGTTCATCTACGCATTCCACGTGCCGGTGTTCGTTGCCGTGAGCGGCTATTTTGCCAAATCGGGGCCTCCCGACGCGCGACAGATGCAGCGGCTGCTCACCGACATCGTTTTTCCGTACCTCATCTTCGAAACCATCTGGACCGGGCTGCGCTGGATCCTCGGCGGCAAATTTCTGCTGGATTACTCCAGTGCCAGCTGGACCCTCTGGTTCCTGCTCGCCCTGCTGATCTGGCGGATCGCATTGCCCTACCTGGTCTTGCTGCGCTATCCCCTCACCATCAGCATTGTGATCTCCATCGGCGCCGGCTACATCTCGTCGATCGATGGCACCTTCACCCTCGCCCGCACCCTCGGGCTGCTCCCGTTCTTCGTGTTCGGCTGGAAACTGCGGCAGTGGCTGCTGACGGACACCTGGCTCGAACTGCGCGCGGGGCTGGTCTGGCGCTGGCGGGCCGGGGCGCTCGGGCTGTTTGGCGGGCTGTACCTGCTGATCACCCTCAATATCGAGACCCTGCGCGAGCTGCAGGTGCGCCGTTTTCTGCTCTACGACGAGTCGTACGCGACGTTTGATTACTCCTCATGGTGGGCCGGCGGCATCCGTTTGGCCGTCATACTGCTCGCCTTCGCGCTGATCGTGGCGTTCCTGATGCTGATCCCCCGGCGCACGACCTGGTTCAGTGAGCTCGGAGCGGCCACGATGTATATCTATCTGCTGCACACCTTTCTGCTCTACCCGCTGCGTGAAACCGGTGTACTCGACGGGCCGCAGGCGGGCTGGGTGCTTCCGGCGATGATCGTGCTGAGCGTGGCCATCTCGATCGTGCTCTCGCTGCCGATCGTGCGGAGGGTAATGCGGCCCCTGGTCGAGCCGAAAGCCCGGTGGCTGTTTCGCCCGGGCGCTGCGACACCGACGGGCACGATTGTGCTGCCGCATCGCGACCGAAAGTAGCATCCGGCAGAAGATGACGCCGTGTTGCGGCATCCGTTGCAGGGTTCACACCGGCTCCATATGCTCGTGGCCAGAGCGCCGGACAATCCGCGCCGAGTGATCCGGAGGCTATCGTGACCGACAATTCTTCATCGTGGAAGTTTGAGACCAAGCAGGTTCACACCGGAGCACACCCGGACCCGACCACCAACGCTCGGGCGACGCCGATCTACCAGACCACCTCGTATGTCTTCAACAGCGCAGAGCACGCCCAGAACCTGTTCGCGCTGGCCGAATTCGGCAATATCTACACCCGCATCCAGAACCCCACCCAGGCCGTCGTCGAGGAGCGCGTGGCCGCACTCGAGGGGGGCACCGCGGCGCTGCTGCTGTCCAGCGGACAGTCGGCGTCCACTTTTGCGGTGTTGAACATCGCCCAGGCCGGCGACCACATTGTCTCGTCCAGCTCGATCTATGGCGGCACCTACAACCTGTTCAAGTACACCCTGGCCAAGCTCGGCATCGAAACCACCTTCGTGGAAGACCAGGATGACGCGGCCGAGTGGGCCCGTGCGGTGCGCCCCAACACCAAGCTGTTCTTCGCCGAGACCATCGGAAACCCGCGCATCAACGTGCTCGACATAACTCTGGTAGCGGATGTCGCCCACGCCGCCGGCATTCCGCTGATCGTCGATAACACGATCGCGACGCCGTACCTGATTCGCCCGTTCGAGCACGGCGCCGACATCATCGTGCACTCGGCCACGAAATTCCTCGGCGGCCACGGCGCCGTCATCGGCGGGGTTCTCGTCGACGGTGGCAAGTTCGAGTGGTCGAAGAATGTGGAAAAGTTCCCCGGACTGACCGAACCCGACCCCTCCTACCACGGCGCGAGCTACACCACCGCGGTCGGTGACGGCATCGCCTACGTCATCAAGGCTCGCGTGCAGCTGCTGCGTGACCTCGGAAGCGCCATCGCCCCGGCGAGCGCCTGGCAGCTCATCCAAGGCATCGAGACGCTCAGTCTGCGCATCGAACGCCACGTGCAGAATGCCCAGGAAATCGCCGAGTGGCTCGACAACCACGACGACATCGCCTCGGTGAACTACGCCGGCCTGCCCTCGAGCCCCTGGTACGCCAACGCCAACAAGTACGCCCCGCTCGGCGTCGGAGCGGTGCTCTCCTTCGAACTCAAGGGCGGAGTCGCCGCCGGCCGCGCCCTCGTCGACAATCTGAGCTTGTTCAGCCACCTCGCCAACATCGGCGACGTGCGTTCCCTGGTCATTCACCCGGCCTCGACCACGCACGCCCAGCTCACCCCGGAGCAGCAGCTCACCGCCGGCGTCACCCCGGGCCTGGTGCGGCTCTCGGTCGGCATCGAAAACGTGGCCGACCTGAAAGCCGACCTCGAGGCTGGCCTCGCCGCGGCCCGCGCCGTCGTCAAGCGCGACCGCGCCGACGCCTGACCGGGTCGCTGGGCCCGGGCGCACAACGTAACATGCGCCCGAGCCGTCCACTCGGCCGACAGAATGGACGGATATGGAATGGCAATCATCAGCAGACACGGTCCCGTCGAGCTTCATCACCGAAGCCCAGGCGCGCTCGGTCCTCGGCAAGCCTCCGGCGACCGGTGCCTGGCGTGACGGTGACCCGGTGGGAAACCGGCAATTCGCCACTCTCGGCCCGCTGAGCTTTGAGGCCGGCGGCAGCCTCCCCATGGTGCGGCTCGCCTACGAGACCTGGGGCACCCTCAATCCGGCCGGCGACAATGCCGTGCTCGTGCTGCACGCGCTCACCGGCGACAGCCACCTGGCCGGTGCCCCCGGCCCCGGCCAGGAGACCGGCGGCTGGTGGGACGGCATCGTCGGACCGGGCCTCGCCATCGACACCGACCGGTGGTTCGTCGTGGCGCCGAACATGCTCGGCGGCTGCCAGGGCAGCACCGGGCCGGCGTCGCTGGCTCCGGACGGTCTGGAGTGGGGCATCCGTTTTCCCTATCTCACGATTCGCGACCAGGTCAGCGCGCAGCGCGTTTTCAGCGACCGACTCGGCATCGACCGCTGGGCTGCCGTCATCGGCGGGTCAATGGGCGGCATGCACGCCTTGGAATGGGCGATCATCACCCCCGAGCGGGTCGAGCGCCTGATCATTTTGGCCGCGCCGCCAATCACCACGGCCGATCAGATCGCCGTCAACTCGGTTCAGATCGAGGCGATTCGCACCGACCCGGCCTTTCGGGCCGGCGATTATTACGATGAAGCAGATGGTGACGGACCGACGCGCGGGCTGGCCCTCGCCCGCCGCATGGCCCTGTTGAACTACCGCAGCCCAGCCGAACTCAACGCACGCTTCGCGCGGGGCTGGCAGAGCGATATCAGTCCGCTCGGCGCCAACGGTCGCTTCGCCGTGGAATCGTATCTTGACTTTCACGGGAATAAATTCACCAGGCGCTTCGACGCCAACAGCTACATCGTGTTGGTCGAAGCCATGAATTCCCACGATGTCGGGCGCGGCCGCGGCGGCGTGGCGACCGCCCTCGGCCGGGTCACCGCCCGGTCCGTTGTCGTCGGTATCGACAGTGACCGACTGTTCCCGGTCGACGGCCAGCGCACCATCGCCGCCCACCTGCCGAACAATATCGATGGCCCCACCGCTGTGGTGCTGGAATCCGGGTATGGTCACGATGGCTTCCTCATCGAGAACGAAGCGATCGGCGCCCAAATACGGCGGGTGTTGGACTAGGGAGAACTCTCCGGCGTCTCGCCCGGTATGGTGCAGATAGACATGTTTATCTCCCACCAGACAGGCACCCATGCAACGCATCCTCAAGGAGCGAGACCGGCTCCTTCGCAGAGCGGTGCAGGCGGCCGGGCTGACCGGCTCGGCCACGACGCTGGCGTGCTTGTTCGTACCCGGTGGCCTTGCCGGAGACGCGCGCATTGCGGCGGTGGCGCTCATCCTGCTGCTGGCGGCCGCGCAGTACCTGCTCGGCAGCACGGGCGCCCTGCGCTGGGCGGTGCTTATCGTGCTCTGCGGAGAAGGAACGATCCTGGTCGTGGGCTTCGCGAGCCACCCCGGAGTTTCTCCCAACCCAATCGAGGAAAGCGTGATCGGCATGGTGGCGACCGCGCCGATGTGCGCGGTCGCGGCGGTACTGATCACGAGCGCACGTCGGCTGCTGATGCTCGGCTCCTTCTTCGTGCTGACCGTCGCGACTGTTGCCGTCGTTACAGTAGGCGCCCCCAACCAAGTCATTCTGCTCACCCTGACGGTGGCCATGTGGTTTTCCTTCACCCTCGCCTCCTGGTTTATCGCGCAGAGCGTCCCTCGGGTAATGCACCGCATTGCCGCGATCGGGCGTGCCTACCGCGCCGAACGGCACGCCAGCGAACTCGAGGCGCAACGCCGACAGGACGCCCGGTTGCTGCACGATACCGTGCTCGCCACGCTGACCCTGCTGGCCCATTCCGGGGTCGGAGTGAGCCCAGCAGCCCTGCAGAAGCAGGCTGGCGACGACGCCCGGCTACTGCGTCAATTGCGGCTCGGCGGCCTGCCGATGCCGAGCCGTTCCGGCGGGTATACCCTCGAACCAGCCTCGCTGCTGACCCTCGGCGACACGCTCGACGAAGTGCGTCAGCGCTTCGAACGGGTCGGTCTGACCGTCAACTGGCACGGCAGCGGGCAGGTGCAGTTGCCCAGCAACGTGCTCGATTCCTTTCTGCTCGCCCTCTCTGAGTGCCTCGAAAACGTGCGCCGTCACTCCGGGGTCGATCATGCCGACGTAACAATAACGGATGACGACGCCACCATTCGCGCGATGGTCACGGACACGGGGGTCGGCTTCGACCTCGGACAGGTCGGTTCGGAACGACTCGGCGTCGCCGAGTCGGTCGTTGCCCGGCTGCGTGACGCGGGGGGCAACGCTCGTCTGTTTTCCTCGCCGGGTGCCGGAACGACGGTTGTTCTTGAGGTTCCCAAATGAGTCCGCTGAGCGACACCGCACCCATTGATACCGTTCGCACGCGCGGTGTGGGTGCGCGCCTGCTGGGCGGGCCGGACGCGCGAAGCTGGCCGACATCATCCGCTGGCCAAACGACCCGGGCCGCACTGTCGCCGCTGCGGTTTCCGCGATCGAGCCTGCGTGGTGACGGTCATTTCACCGTTTTCCGCTCGGACCAAAACGGTTTAGGCGCCCGCCACCTCGGTATCGGTATGAGCATCAGTGCGGCCGTCATCGCCGTTTTTCTGGCTGTGCGGCTGGTGGTCGAGTGGGACCAGGCCCCCACGCCCACACTGAGTATTGTGGCCTGGCTGTTACTCGCCGCGATCGCGGTCGGGGTGAACCTGGCGGTCCACGAACTCTCCTCACGCATGCCCATGTGGCTGTTTCTACTAGCCCTCGGCCTCTGCGCGATCGTGGTCGCCCTCGACCTGGCCGGATCCATGGGAATTCCGGGAACGGCGGCCTTTCCCACCGCGGCTCCAGCCGTTGGCGCCTTTCTGCTGACGATTGCGACCCTGCGGGAATCTCGCGATATCACCCTGGCAGCGCTCGCCCTCGGTGTCATCATGGGCGCTGCAACCCTGCTCGAAGCCCGCAGCGACGTGCTGACGCTGGGACCAGATATTCTCGGGGTCACCCTCGCGGTGGTACCGCCGGTGGTCGGCGCGAGCATTGTGCAAGCGTTTCGGCGCATGGTTCAGCGCGAGCTCGACCTCGTGCTCGTGCAGAGCACCGTGTCCCAGCCACGGTTTGCGGTCGGCATGCTCGCCTCGGAACAGCTGGCTCGGCTCGACCTCGATGCGGAGACCTTGCTCGACGATGTGGCCCAGGGACGCACAGCGCTTCCGTTGGCCGCGTCGACGGCCACGACCGCTGCGTCGCTCGCCACCCAGTTGCGCGTGCACCTGATCGAGGGCCGCACCGAGACCTGGCTGCACCACGCGATCACGGAGAGCGAGTTTCTTGGCCCCGTCGTAGCCCTGAGCGACCCGGCCGGGCTCGCCGGGCTGTTGTCGCCGACCCAACGTGAGGGGCTGCTCCTGACGATTTGGCTGCTGATCGGGGATACCCAGCGATCGGGAGCATCCGTTTCACTGCGGTTCGGACCGATTGCCCCCACACGTGGGGTGGGGCTGCAGCACCAGGTGCGTTTTCCGATTCAATTGACCACAACTGGGGTATCGCGGCGGCGTGTCGATCCCGAAACCTGGCAGGCGATTTGTGCGGTTGGTCCGCACATGGATTCCAATTGGGCCGGAAGCTTGCGGGTAGACATCGAGTGCAGTGTGGACAATCCAGCTGATGCCTAGTATTGGGGATATAGACGATAAGGTGCACTCAGTAGGAGGCAACATATGACGACGACACCCCGTCCCATCCGCTTGGCCCTTGTTGACGACCACAGGATGCTCTTGGGGGCGCTCACCGAGTGGATTCGAAGCGCCGCTGACGACATCGAGATGGTCGCGGCGGTGACGACCTGGCCCGAGTTGCTGACCCACCGCGAGTTTCCGGTGGACGTCGTGCTGCTCGACCTCGATCTCAAGGACAACATTCCGGTGTCCCTGAAGATTGCTACGCTCAAGACGACCGGAGTGAAGACGGTGCTCATGAGCACCTACTCCGAGCCGGCTCTCGTGCGCGAAGCCCTCGCCGCCGGCGCCCTCGGCTACCTCGTGAAGAGCGAGGAAGCGAGCATGATTGTCGATGCCATTCGTGCTGCCTACAACGGCAAGTCCTACATCTCCGCTGAGCTCGACTACGCGCTCAACTCGACCGAGAACGTTGAAGGTCCCCGCCTCAGCGCCCAGGAACGCCGCGTCATGGCGCTCTACGGCGCCGGTGAGCCGGTGAAGGCCGTCGCCTACCAACTCGGCATCTCCGAGGAGACCGCCAAGAGCTACCTGAAGCGCATTCGCGAGAAGTACCGCTTAGCCGGGTACGACGTGGGTACCAAGGTCGCGCTGCGCAAACGTGCCATCCACGACGGCATCCTGCTGCAAACGGACTGACCTTCGTGTTGCCAACCGGCCCCATTTTTCGTAATGCGGGCCGGTTCGTTCGTTAACGCGGCTTCGATTAAGTGGATGCCGACGGGCACGCGCCGACATTAGCCCTTGCGAACGACGGGGATCAGCTGCGTGCCGTAGGGCACATGCTGGCCGCACAAGCGGCGCCGACGGTCGATGATGAAGGTGAGCAGGGTCAGCAGCACGCCGAGCGCGCTCAGGGCAACGCCGATCCAGACCGGGGCGAGGTAGCCGAGCCCAGCGGCGATAGCCACGCCACCGAGGGCCGCGCCGAGGGCGTTACCGACGTTGAGCGAGGAATGGTTGAGAGCTGCCGCGAGCGACTGGCTTTCGTGCGCGACGTCCATCAGTCGGGCCTGAATGGTCGGCGAGAGAGCGGATGCCGCTGCACCGATAAAGAACATGCCGATCACCAAACCGACGAGCGACTGCGCCGACAGGCCGAGTGTGACGAGCGCTGCGATGAGCACGCCGAACGAGATGTACATGGTGCGGCGCACGCTCCAGTCGGCCAGCGCTCCCCCGGCGAAGTTGCCGACTGTCATGCCGAGGCCGATGACGACCAGAATAAGCGGTACCGTTGCGGCCGTGAGCCCGGTGATTTCGATCACCAGCGGGGCGACATAGGTGTAGACCGCGAACAGGCCGCCGAAGCCGATCGCACCGATCGAGAGCGTGATCCAGACCTGCAATTGGCTGAATGCTCGCAGCTCGGCGCGCATGGTGGCCTTGGGGTTGCCAGCCTGGAACGGCACGAACATAGCGACGGCCACGAAGGTGAGCGCGAAGATCGCAGCGACGACGAGGTAGGCGATTCGCCATCCGCTCACCTGACCGATCCAGGTGATCGTGGGCACCCCGATGACGTTGGAGATGGTCAGCCCGGAGAGCACGATTGCGATACCGCGAGCCCGTTTGCCGGGGCCCATCAGGCGGGCGGCGACGAGCGAGGCGATGCCGAAGTAGGCGCCGTGCGGCAGCCCGGCCACAAAGCGGGCAACGAGAACGGTCTCAAAGGTCGGCAACAGGGCCGAGGCGATCGTGCCGAGCGTGAACGCGGTCAGCAGGGCCAGGAGCAGTTGTTTGCGCGGCCAGCGGGCCGCAGCGGCCGCGATCGTGGGCGCGCCAACGACAACACCGAGGGCATAAGCCGAGATCAGCCAGCCGACCTGCGCGTTGGCGGCATCCGGCGCCGCAGCATAGAGACCGGGCAGCAGATCGGCGGCCAGGTTCGGCAGCAGACCCATGGCAACGAATTCGGTCGCGCCGATGCCGAATCCGCCCAGGGCCAGGGCGAGCAGGGCAAGACGAATACGGGTCGACGACAGCTGCGTCGACCCGTCAGGAGTGAGGGGCATGCAACAAGCCTAAACCCAGGCCAGCTGGAGCGGACGATTCACTCGGAGAGGGCGGTCTCCAGGCGCTCGAGCTTGCCGGTCAGTTCGCCGGTGTGGCCGGGGCGGATGTCCGCCTTCAGCACGAGGGAAACACGCGGCCCGAAGGCGCCCACCGCCTCGGTCGCCGCCTTGATCACGGCGAAGACTTCATCCCAGTCGCCCTCGATGGTGGTGAACATGGAGTCGGTGTGATTCGGCAGTCCGGATTCGCGGACGATGCGCACCGCGGCGGCAACCGCATCGTGCACGGACCCCTGCGAGTCGGCGGCGACGGACGGTGCGACGGAGAATGCTACAAGCATGGTGGGCTCCCTAGATGAGTGGTTTGGTGGTGAGTGGTTTCGTGGTGAAACGGTCGCGGGCGGGCCGGCCTGACCTGCCCAGCCGGTGCAGCGTGAAGAGCGCCCAGCCGAGCAGCACGAATTCGAGTAGGTTGCGCACGGTCAGCACCAGAATCATGAGGGGATGGGCCACCAGCAGCCAGTCGTACAGGTACGGGTAGACCAGCTGGGTGAGGGCGGCGAGCGCGAGCGCGAGCAGCGCCGGCGTGCGCCAGGCGCGCCCGTTCAGCACGAGCCCGAGAATGATCGGTGCGGCCAGCCAACTGATGAACTGCGGCGACCCCACCTTATTGACGGCGATGAGGGTCACGGTCAGGGCGAGGGTCAGCGGCGGAAAGACCGCCAACCAGCCGACTCCCCGCCGCTGGGCCCGCACTCCGAGCAGCAGCACGGCGGCGGCGGCGAGCGCAAGCAACGGAGTCATCACGGCGCTTGCGGCGGCGGTGCCAGCGCCGGCCACTTGAAAGGTGAGGATCTGCTGGTCGTAGTAGATGAAGCTGCCGGGCACGTTGAGCACGGCCTGCCACAGCCACGGCACAGCGATGGGTGATTCAATCTGGATCCCCCGGCCCGCCTGCTCGCCCACGAAACTCAGTACGTGGATGCCACTGCCTCGAGCCAGGCTGAGCGCCCCGGCCGCGGCGACGACCGCCGCGGTGACGGCTGCGGCGACCCCGAGCATCCGCCAGCGCAGTTTGGACGCCACAAACAGGGCGGCGAGGGCGGCCACCGGCCAGATCTTGATCCAGGCCGCAATGGTCAGTAGCACCGTGCCCCAGAGCGGAAGGCGCCGCAGGCCCAGCAGGGCGATGATGCAGAGCGGCACCGTGACCGCATCGATGCGCAGCAGCGCAATCGGGCCAAGCAACGCCAGGAATGCCAGCCACCACCACGCCGCGGGTCGGTGCGTGCGCAGGAGTACGAAGAATGCCCCGGCGTTGAGCACGGTGATTAGCCCAAACCAGGTGCCGAGATAGGCCGGGCCGCCGAGGGCGAGCGCGCCGACGACGGGTACGAGCGCGAGCAACGGGTAGACGAAATTCTCGGTGACGCCGACGATATTGCCGGCCGCGGCGCCCTCCGCCCATCCGCGATACACCACTTCGACATCGCCGAGCGGATACCCCGGCCCGAACAAAGCCAGAGTGATCAGCAGCAGGTGCACGAGCACGAAGGCCGACCATAGCGCGGCGAGCGGATGCCGCAGCACCGGCCGCGCAGGCCGCGCGCCGGTTGCCCCGCGGGGCTCGTCGTGAATTCGCACGCTTTACCTTCGCACAGGCGGCGGCCCAGGGACACCGCCCGCGCAGCTCACCCGGGAGTTTCTCGCCCGCGTTCCGCTCTGGCGCGCCGGAAGGGCATCGCGACTGCGCGCCGCGCAAACGTCAGCACGCCGAGCGAGCTCGGCGCTGGGGAAAGGCGCGCGTCAGCGCGCCGGACGAGCCCCCGGCGCGATGCCATAGTCCAGAAACGCGGCGACGGCCCGCGGTACGGCGTCGGCCACGTCCAGGGCCGCGATCGGACCGCCGGCGGAGGCGAAGTTCGCCGCTTCGGCGTGGATGAGCGCTGCAGTGGCGGCGAGCGGGGCGAGGGACGCGGCATCCGCTTCGAGCTGGTCGGAGTGGGTCGCCAGCAGCGCCCCGAGGATGCCGCCGAGCACGTCGCCGGACCCCGCCGTCGCGAGCCAGGCCGGTCCGGTCGACACGGTCAGGCGGGCGCCGGCCGGTGAGGCAATGTGGGTGACTGCTCCCTTGAGCAGCACCGTGACGTCAAACAGCCGGGCGGCGCGAATGGCCCATTCCCCCGGATTCGCTGCGATCTGCGAGGCTGAGCCCGGCTTGGCCTCGCCCTCGAGCATCGCAGCCAGTTCGCCGGCGTGCGGTGTGATGACTGTCGGTCCGATTGCGTGCGAGACCAGGTCGAGGGCGCCGGCGTCGATGACGGTGGGCAGGCCCTCGGCGAGCGCTTCGTCGAGGGCAGCGCTGACGGCATCCGTTCTCGTGGCGGCGTTGATACCGGAGCCGAGCAGCCAGGCCTGTACCCGCCCGGGCAGGGTCACGATCTCGGGGCGGCGCTGCAGGACCAGGTCCTGAGCGCGGCGCGGCCCGAGGTAGCGCACCATGCCGACGCCGGTGCGCACGGCCGCGTCGACGCCGAGCACCGCTGCGCCCGGGTAGTCCTTGGAACCGGTGCGCACTCCGAGCACACCACGGGAGTATTTGTCATCTCCGGCCTGGGGCCGCGCGATCCAGTCGCGGGCCTGTTCGGCCTCCCATTCGAGCCAGCCGCGCGGTTTCACCATGCCTCCACGATAGGTCGTTTCGGTTCAGCACGATCACACCAACGGATGCCGCGAGCGGCTGCCTTCCGGACACGCCCGGTCGGTTGGAGCACCCCGGGAGACCACGACCGGTCGACTTTGCACGGGCGGATCGAAAACCCAGTAGTTCTTCCGGCAATCACAGTGTCCACCGAGAGAAGACGTGGGTAACACCCGAAGTAGGCTCAAAATTCGGCGCATGCCGGAACCCTCTGACGTCCACGCCCACCGGCGGCCGAGACGTCACGGTCCCCTACTTGGAGGTCTCAGTGTCTGTAGCTTTTTCTCTTTCGCGAGGAGCGTCGAAGCGGATGCTGGCGGCATCCGTTGTCGGCCTGCTGGTCGCCAGCTCGATAGCGCTGATCGCCGCTCCGGCACAGGCCGCGACGTCGGGCTTTACCGCTGCAAACGGCATCCGATACGGTGCCAGCGCCGTCGACGGAACGATTACCGCCATTGGCTATGACGGGTCGGCATTGACCGTTGAGATTCCCGACACGGTCACAGAAGCGGGCGCGGAGTACACGGTCACTGCCATCGGGGCCGAGGCCTTTAAATATTGGGGCCTTACCGGGGTCATCATTGGCCAGAACGTGAAAACCATTGGCCAGATGGCCTTCAGCAGGAACTCCGTGACCGGGCCTATTATCATTCCGGCGTCCGTGCAGACCATCGAAGACGATGCGTTCAGCTCAAGCGGTATTCTAACGTCACTGGACATTCCAGCGTCAGTGACACACATCGGCGAGGCAGCTTTCGGCGACACTGGCCTGACGTCGGTCACTCTGCATGAGGGGCTCGAAAGCATTGATCAATACGCCTTCTGGGGAAACCCGATGACGGCAATCACCATTCCGGCGTCAGTGCAGACCATTGGCGCGAACCTCTTCTGGCACGGCCACGTCGTAGCGGTGACTTTCGCCGGCGCAGCGCCGACACTCTGGAGCACTGACGCCATCAATCCGGACTCGGGCCACGTCGAGCCGTCGCTGGGCGACGCTGCGGGCTTGACGGTGCACTATCTGTCGACGTTCGGAGTTGACGGAGGGCGTGCCAATGGGTTTACGACGCCGACCTGGATGGGCTACAACACCGTGATTGACCCGATCGTGTCGTTTGACGTCACCGGGCACGACGCGATTGCGGCGCAGCGCTTGGTTGCAGGCGAGCTGGCCACGGCTCCTACTGTTACGGATGCAGGCTTCGATGGCTGGTTCACCACGGCAGACTTCACGACGCCGTTTGATTTTTCGGTCGCTCCGACCGACGATGTGACCGTGTACGCGAAGTGGCCCGTGGCCGCGGTGGTTATTGGAGAGCCGGTTGTTGAGCCGGTCGCGCCGTCGTCGCCGACCCTGACTCTTGACCTCGGCCTGGCCGTTGGCGACGTTGTCGCCGGTGCTCCGGTGACGGTGTCGGGCGCGGGGCTCAAAGCCGGCTCCGATTACACCGTCATTTTGCGCTCCACCCCGGTACTGCTGGCCGGCGGAACGATCGACAGCTCCGGAGCGTTCACAGCCAGCGCTGTTCTGCCGACCGGACTGTCGGCCGGACAGCACACCGTGACCCTGACGGGCACGGCCACTGACGGCTCTTCCCTGTCTCGCGTTGCCTTCCTGACGGTCAGCGCGACCGGGACGGTCACTTATCTCTCCTACACCGCAGCGGATGCTGCCACCGCAGCGCTCGCGGCAACCGGATTCACGGCCGCGCCGCTCGGCTTCGCCGCGCTGCTGCTGCTCCTGGCCGGAGCCGCGCTCGTCGCGGCCCGACGTCGGAGCGTCGCGTAACGCATCCACTGAAGTCGGCCGTCACCGCGTGAATCATGCGGGTGACGGCCGTCTTGTGCGGTCGGAGCGCTGCGACCCGCCGCGAGCGCGCCCGATCTGGGTGCTCGCTACGGTAACGGGCGTAGCGGCCAGCCGAATCGGGCGCGGCCATCCGCTGATCCCTTTTGCTGGAACAGAAGCACCCATCCCAGTAGTTCGTAACGAAATCCCAGCACTCCCACTCTGGGCAAATGGGGGGGGGTGCTCGAAGTAGGCTCAAAATTCGGCGTGTGTCGGAACCCTCTGACGACCACGCCCGCCGGTGGCCGAGTCGTCACGTTCATCTATCTGGAGGTCGCAGTGTCTGTAGGTTTTTCCCTTTCGCGAGGGGCGTCGAAACGGATGCTAGCGGCATCCGTCGTCGGTTTACTCGTGGCCAGCTCGATCGCACTGATCGCCGGACCGGCACAGGCCACGACGGCAGGCTTCACCGCCGCGAACGGCATTGTCTACGGACCGAGCGCTGGTGACGGAACGATTACCGCCATTGGCTATACCGGGTCGGACACGACCGTTGTGATTCCTGCCACGGTCCTAAAGGACAGCACGAGCTTCCCGGTCACCGCCATTGATGAGTACGCATTTTATGGGAAGAACCTGAGCTCTATCACCCTCTCCGAGGGGCTCGTTAGCATTAGCAGTCATGCCCTCGGTGGAAACCTGATGACGGCTATCACCATTCCGGCGTCAGTGAAGAACATTGGTCAGGACATCTTCTATGAGGGCGCAGTCGTATCGGTGACTTTCGCCGGCCTCGCGCCGACACTCGATGACTCTAATGCCACCTATCCGCCGCTGGGTTGGGGTTCTAGGTATGACGGTGTCGTGGTTACGCCTGTGACGGTGCACTATCTGTCGCAGTTCGCAGTTGACGGAGGGTTTACGTCGGGAGCGTGGACGGACTACCTCACCGTGATCGACCCGATCGTGTCGTTTGACCTGACCGAGCACGGCGGCTCGATTGATTCGCAGCGCTTGATCGCGGGCGAGCTGGCCGTGCCTCCTACTTTGACGGATACCGAGGTCGGTTGCTGGACCAGCGATGCAGAGAGGATGACGAAGTTTGATTTTTCGGTCGCCCCGACCACGGATGTTACCCTGTACGCGAAGTGGGCCTCGTGTACGACGTTCACCGCCGCAAACGGCATCACGTATGACACGAGCGCTGGCGACGGAACGGCGACCGCCGTTAGCCTTACTGATGCGGCGTCGAGGATCGTTGAGATTCCCGACACGGTCGAAGATATGAGCACGACCTATACGGTCACCGCCATCGGAAACAGCGCCTTTGCCTATAAGAGCATCACGGAAATCACCATTGGCAACAACGTGACCACCCTTGGCTCTTCGGCCTTTAAATCCAACTTGTTGACATCGATTAGCATTCCGGCGTCCGTGAAGACCATCGGCGGCAGCGCGTTCCACACGAACAGTTTCCTTTCGCCACTCGACATTCCAGGGTCAGTGGAAAGCATCGGCGCCGCGGCATTCGCAAACGACGGCCTGACCTCGGTCACCCTGCACGAGGGGCTCCAGTTCATTGGAGGGTATGCTTTCGCAAACAACGCAAGGCTGACGGCGATCAGCATTCCGGCGTCCGTGAAGACCATCGAAGCGAATATCTTCTATGGGGCCCCCGTCGTGTCAGTGGCTTTCGCCGGCGCAGCGCCAACGACAGTCCTCGGCGCCGACGACCTCGAGCCGTCGCTGGGTACGGCTGAGGGCTTGAAGGTGCACTATCTTTCGAAGTTCGGAGTTGACGGAGGGTTTACGACGCCGACATGGATGGGCTACACCACTGTGATTGACCCGATCGTGTCGTTTGACGTCACCGGGCACGACCCGATTGCTGAGCAGCGCTTGGTGGCGGGCGAGCTGGCCGTCGATCCTGAGCCGACGGACGCAGACTTCGATGGCTGGTACACCACGGCAGACTTCACAACGGCGTTTGATTTTTCGGTCGCCCCGACCGATGACGTGACCGTGTACGCGAAGTGGGCCACGGCTGATGTGGTTACGTCTACCTCACCGACCCTCACGCTCGACCTTGGCCTGGCCGTTGGCGACGTCGTCGCCGGCGCCCCGGTAACCGTGTCCGGCGCCGGACTGGCCGTCGGCTCGGACTACACCGTCATTCTGCGCTCCACCCCGGTACTGCTGGCCGGCGGAACGATCGACTCCACTGGCGCGTTCACGGCCAGCGCGATTCTGCCGACCGGAGTGACGGCCGGACAGCACACCGTGACCCTGACGGGCACAGCCACTGACGGCTCGGTCATCTCTCGCGTCGCCTACCTCACGGTCAGCGCAACCGGGACGGTCACCTACCTCTCCTACACCGCAGCGGATGCCGCCACGACCGTCACCGCGGCGCTCGCGGCGACCGGGTTCACCGCCGCGCCGCTCGGCTTCGCCGCCCTGCTGCTGCTTCTGGCCGGAGCCACGCTCGTCGCCGCCCGACGTCGGAGCGTCGCGTAACGCATCCACTGAAGACGGCCCTCACCACGCGAATCACGCGGGTGACGGCCGTCCTTCGCGTACTCCGCACGCTCGGGCCACTCGCCGATCGAGGCGCGAGCTTGCGAGCGATCAAGATCCCCGAGCTGCGCGGGCTACTCGCGGCGGGTGGCGTCTTGCACTTCGCCGACGAGCTCCTCGATGATGTCCTCGAGAAAGAGCACCCCGGTGGTTTCGCCTTCTGCGGTGAACGAGCGCGCGAGGTGCGCGCCAGAGCGACGCATGGTGGCGAGGGCATCTTCGAGGTCGGTGTCTTCAAAGATTGAAATCAGGGCACGGATGCGCTTGGCCGGGATCCGCCCCGAGTAGCTGTCCGGTTCCGCGAGAGTTGCTTCCCCGGCCGATGCGATATCGAGGTCGAGAACGTCCTTCAGGTGCACGTATCCGGTGAGATAGCCCTCGGCATCGGCCAGCACATACCGGGAGAACCCGTGGCGAGTGACGGCCTTCTCCACGTCGGCCGGAGTGGCCGACTCGGGCAGGCTGACCAGCTTGGACAGACCAACAGCCACGTCGCGCACCTTAAGGTTGGTGAACTCGAAAGCCGCGGTCAGGGCGCCGGTCCCGTCGCTCAGCACACCCTCTTTGGTGGACTGCGTGACGATCGTGGCGACCTCGTCGAGCGTGTACGCGCTCGTCGCCTCATTCTTCGGCTGCACGCCAAACAGTCGCAGCACACCATTCGCGCAGGCGTTGAGCGTGACGATCACCGGACGAAAGACGCGGGCGACGAACACGAGGGGCGGGGCAAGCAGCAACACGGCCTGGTCGGGGACCGAGAAAGACAGGTTTTTCGGTACCATCTCGCCGAACACCACGTGCAGGTACGAGACCAGCAGCAGTGCGACGATGAAGGCGATCGTGCCGATCAGAGCCTCCGGCAGGCCGGTCAGGGCCAGCGGCACCTCGAGCAGGTGGTGGATCGCCGGTTCGGAGACATTCAAAATGAGCAGCGAACAGACCGTGATGCCCAGCTGCGAGGTCGCGAGCATGAGCGTTGCGTGTTCCATCGCCCAGAGCGCGGTCTTGGCGCTGCGTTTTCCGGCCTCGGCGAGCGGCTCAATCTGGGAACGACGCGCCGAGATGACGGCGAATTCCGCTCCGACGAAGAAGGCGTTGGCGGCGAGCAGCACGACCAACCAGGCAAGTCCGGCCCAGTCGCTCATTTGTCGCTCACCTTCTTTCGATCAGTCTTGGGCCCGGGCGGAACCGCCGGCTCCGGCGCCACCTCCGGGGTGAAACGCAGCCGGTCGATGCGACGCCCTTCCAGGCGCTCAACGGTGAGGAATCCGCCCGGCACCGGTACGCGGTCGCCGGTGACCGGCAACCGCCCCAGCTCGCTCATCACAAAGCCGGCCACGGTCTCGTAGGGGCCCTGTTCCGGCACGACGACACCGGTACGATCGAGCAGTTCATCCGGTCGCAGCATTCCGGGAAAGGTCAGCGAGTCGGGCGAGCGCACGACGCCGGCCCTGGCTCGGTCGTGCTCGTCGGCGACCTCGCCGACCAGTTCCTCGACCAGGTCCTCCAGGGTGACGACGCCGGCGGTTCCACCATATTCGTCGACGACGATCGCCATCTGGTAGCCACGACCGCGCAACTCGCCGAGCAGGTCGTCGAGTTTCATCGTTTCGGGCACGCGAACCGGGTCGGTCTGCAGGGCCGACACCGGCACATCCGCTCGCCGATTGCGCGGCACGGCCACCGCCTGCTTGACGTGCACGACACCCGCGACGTCGTCGACGCTCTCGTCGACGACCGGGAACCGGGAAAAACCGGTGGAACGCGCGAGGTCGATGATGTCCTGCGCCGAATCGGTGCGGTGGATACTCGCGACCCGCGGGCGCGGAGTCATGACATCGGAGGCGATGTGTCCGGAGAACATCAACGTGCGGCGCAGCAGGGTCGCGGTGTCCTTCTCGAGCAGCCCGGCGCTGGCCGAGCGGCGTACGAGCGAGGAGAGCTCTTCAGCGGTGCGGGCACCCGAGAGCTCCTCCTTGGGTTCGATGCCGAACGCGCGCAACAGGCCGTTGGCGCTGTTGTTGAGCACGAGCACGGCCGGTTTGAACACGGCGGTGAACACGGTCTGAAACGGAATGACCAGCCGAGCGGTCGGAATCGGCAACGCAAGCGCAAAATTCTTCGGGACCAGTTCGCCGATGACCATCGACACGAGGGTCGCCGAGACGATGGCGATCGTGGTGCCGAAGACGGGAACCAGGTCAACCGGCAGCCCGGCCGCGGTGAGCGGGCTGCGCAGCAGGGACGAGAGGGCCGGTTCGATCGTGTACCCGGTCAGCAGCGTGGTCAGGGTGATGCCCAGTTGCGCACTCGACAGGTGGGTCGAGGTGATTTTCAGCGCCGCGATGGTCATGGCGAGACGGGTTTCCCCGCGATCGCGGCGCACTTCAAGGTCGGCGCGATCGAGATTCACCAGGGCGAACTCACTGGCGACGAAGATGCCCGTTCCCACCGTGAGGATGAGGCCGAACCCGAGCATGATCAGCTCAGACAAGGATTTCACCGCCGGCAGTCACGGGCGAGGGTTTGTCAGGCGAGGGTTCAGCGGTGGGAGGGTCATCCATTATTTCTCCGAGTATACCGGGCGCACCTGCCTGCGCGCCCGACCACACCCACCAGCGCAGCACGAGAACCGTCCGGCAGCGCCCGCCCACATCTACCAGGAGACCGGCAGAGCCTTGCCCTCTTCGTACCCGGCCGCCGACTGAATGCCCACGAGCGCTTTCTCGTGAAAGTCGGCGACGGTGGTGGCGCCGGCGTAGGTGAACGACGAGCGCACGCCAGAGGTGATCATGTCGAGCAGGTCCTCGATCGACGGCCGCAGCGGGTCGAGGTAGATCTTCGAGCTCGAGATCCCCTCGGCGAACAGGGTCTTGCGGGCGAGGTCGTAGGCGTCGAGGCGCTCGAAGCGCGCCTGAACGGCCTTGGTCGAGGCCATTCCCCAGCTTTCCTTGTACAGCGCGCCGCGGGCATCCGTATTCAGCGTTCCTGGCGCCTCGGTCGTGCCGGCAAACCAGGAACCAATCATGACGGATGCCGCCCCAGCGGCCAGCGCGAGGGCCACGTCCCGCGGGTAGCGCACTCCCCCGTCGGCCCAGACGTGCGCGCCGAGCTCACGGGCCGCGGTGGCAGTTTCGAGCACGGCCGAGAACTGGGGCCGACCGACGGCGGTCATCATGCGGGTGGTGCACATGGCGCCCGGACCGACTCCCACCTTGACGATCGTGGCGCCGGCACCGACCAGGTCGCGCACGGCGTCCTTGGTGACGACGTTACCGGCCACGATCGGCAGCCCGAGGTTCAGATCGGCGACGATGCCGAGGGCACGCAGCATGCCGTCTTGGTGGCCGTGCGCGGTGTCGATCACCAGAATGTCGACGCCGGCGGCGGCGAGGGCGCGGGCCTTGGCGGCGACGTCGCCGTTGATGCCGATCGCGGCAGCGACCTTGAGCCGACCGCGGGCGTCCAGTGTCGGCTGGTACAGGGTGGAGCGCAGGGCGCTCTTGCGGCTGAGCGTTCCGACGACGGTGCCGTGGTGCAGCACCGGCGCGAAATCGATGTCAGCCTCCGTCATCAGGTCGAAGGCGCGGCGCGGCCCCTCGACGTCGTCGGCGTCGAGCGCGGCGAGTTCACCGTGCAGCAGATCGCCGAGGCGCGCATCGGGTAGCGCGGTCGCCAGCCGGCTGGCGACGATGCAGCCCAGGTAGTCTCCGCTGGTGGAGTGGATGACGATTCCCTGGCCGGGCGAGGCCGGAACCTGCCGCAACGCCATCTCGACGGTATCGTCCGGGGCAAAGGTGAACGGCGTGTCGAAACGAACCGATTGGGCTTTGACCCAGCGGATAGCGGCATCGAGGTCCTGCAACGGCATGTCCTGCGGCAGCACTCCGAGCCCTCCGCGGCGGGCCAGCGAGGCAGCCAGGCGTGGCCCGGTGACCGAGTTCATATTCGCCGACACGATCGGAATCGTCGCATCCGTACCGTCATTCGGTGCCAGGGAGACATCCAACCGGCTAGTGACAGCCGATTGTCCGGGCACCAAAAACACGTCGGAGTAAGTCAAATCATGGCTGGGCGTCGTTCCATAGAACTGCATACCAAGAACGCTAGCCGTTCGACAGGGTGTTAGTGGTCGCGTGGGATGGGATTAGGCTGGACAGTAAGACTGACCTGGCGGTCACGATCGTCAGCGACAGGCTCAATGAAAGCGCAGAATGACCCGGCAACGGACCTTGCCGAGGGCATCCAAATTCAAAGCAGAGAGTGGGCGATCCCACGGTGTCAAGCCAGGTAACCGGTGGAGCTTCTGACGAGACAACGTCAGGCGAATTCGGAGCAAACGAGTGGCTCGTTGACGAATTGTATGAGCGATTCCTGATCGACAAGAACTTGGTTGATGAGTCGTGGTGGCCGGTGTTGGAGAGCTACAATCAGACCGCGAACACTCCCATTCCAGCGGATGCTGCCCCCGCAGCAGCGCCAGCAGCATCCGTTTCACCGGCGCCGGCCGCACCCGCCGCAGCCGCACCCGCCGCCGTCCCGGCCGTACCGGCAGCGCCAGCTCAGGTGGCTGAGAACCAGCCGACGGCCCGCACCACCTCGAGCGCGCCGAAGCCGGCCCCGGTTCCCGCCGACGCTCCCGTCACCAGCCCGCAGACCGTCGTCACCGACGAGTCAGCGCCGGTCAAGCAGGACAAGGTCGTTCCGCTGCGCGGTATGGCGAAGTCACTCGCGACCAACATGGTTACGAGCCTGACCGTGCCGACCGCGACCAGCGTGCGCACCATCCCGGCCAAGCTGCTCATCGACAACCGCATCGTCATGAACAACCACATGAAGCGGGCACGCGGCGGCAAGGTCAGTTTCACCCACCTGATCGGCTGGGCGCTGATTCGCGCGCTCAAGATGTTCCCGAGCCAGAACGTCTACTACGACGAGGTCGACGGCAAGCCCTCCGTGGTCGCTCCCGCCCACGTCGGCATGGGCCTGGCCATCGACATGCCCAAGCCCGACGGCACCCGCGCCCTGCTGGTTCCGGCGATCAAGCGTGCCGACACGATGACCTTCGGCGAATACCTCGCCGCCTACGAAGACCTCGTCACTCGCGCCCGCCAAAACAAGCTCACGGCCGACGACTTCGCCGGAGCGACCCTGTCGCTGACCAATCCGGGCGGCATCGGCACCGTGCACTCGGTGCCCCGCCTGATGAAGGGCCAGGGCTGTATCATCGGCGCCGGCGCCCTCGACTACCCGGCCGAATTCCAGGGCTCGAGCGTCAAGACGCTCACCGGCCTGGCCATCTCAAAGACCATCACCCTCACCAGCACCTACGACCACCGCGTTATCCAGGGTGCAGGGTCGGGCGAGTTCCTCAAAATCGTGCACGAGCTTTTGATCGGCCAGCACAACTTCTACGAAGAGATCTTCTCCGCCCTGCGCATCCCGTACGACCCGATCCACTGGGCCCCGGACATCAGCGTCGACCTCGCGAGCGCCGTCGACAAGACCGCGCGGGTGCAGGAACTGATCAACTCGTTCCGCGTGCGCGGCCACCTGATGGCCGACATCGACCCGCTCGAGTACTCACAGCGCAGCCACCCCGACCTCGACATCGCCACCCACGGGCTCACCTTCTGGGACCTCGACCGGTCCTTCGTGACCGGCGGTTTCGGAGCGAAGCGCCAGATGCTGCTGCGCGACATTCTCGGTGTGCTGCGTGACTCGTACTGCCGCACCACCGGCATCGAGTACATGCACATTCAGGACCCGGCCCAGCGCAAGTGGGTGCAGGAGAAAATCGAGAAGTCGTACGTCAAGCCCACCCACCACGAGCAGATGCGTATTCTGGCCAAGCTCAACGAGGCCGAAGCCTTCGAAACGTTTCTGCAGACCAAGTACGTCGGTCAGAAGCGCTTCAGCCTCGAGGGCGGCGAGTGCACCATTCCGCTACTGGACACCATTTTGCAGGGCGCCGCCGAGCAGGGTCTCGACGAGGTCGCGATCGGGATGGCCCACCGTGGCCGCTTGAACGTTCTCACCAACATCGCCGGCAAGACCTACGGCGAGATCTTCCGCGAGTTCGAGGGCACGCAGGACCCACGCACCGTACACGGCTCCGGCGACGTGAAGTACCACCTCGGTACCACGGGCATGTTCCGCGGTGAAGACGGCGCCGAGATTCCGGTGTCGCTGGCAGCGAACCCCTCGCACCTCGAGGCCGGCGACGGCGTGCTCGAGGGCATCGTGCGCGCCAAGCAGGACCGCAAGCCGATCGGCACCTTCTCCACCCTGCCGATCCTCATCCACGGCGACGCCGCGATGGCCGGCCAGGGCGTCGTACTCGAAACCCTGCAGATGTCCCAGCTGCGCGGCTACCGCACCGGCGGAACCGTACACATCGTGGTCAACAACCAGCTCGGGTTCACCACCCTGCCGCAGGATGCCCGCACCAGCGTTTACGCCACCGACGTCGCCAAGACCATCCAGGCGCCGATCTTCCACGTCAACGGGGATGACCCGGAGGCCGTGGTACGCGCCGGCGAACTAGCCTTCGCCTACCGCCAGGAATTCAAGAAGGATGTCGTCGTTGACCTCATCTGCTACCGCCGTCGGGGCCACAACGAGGGCGACGACCCCTCGATGACGCAGCCGCTGATGTACAACCTGGTCGAGGCCAAGCGCAGCGTGCGCAAGCTGTACACCGAGGCGCTCGTCGGCCGTGGTGACATCACCGAGGAAGAATACGAAGCCGCCCACCGCGACTTCCAGGATCGCCTCGAGCGCGCCTTCCTCGAGACCCACGCTGCCCAGACCGCGTCAATCCCGGTCATCACGCCGGAAATGGCCGCCACGGCCAAGGCCGAGGCTGAAGCTCAGGCCCGTGAAGACGCCGCAGGTGAGCCCGAGACCACCGGTGTCCCGGAGAGCGTCATCCAGCTCATCGGTGATGCATTCAATAACAAGCCGGCCGGTTTCACCGTGCACAACAAGCTGCAGCAACTGTTGCAGAAGCGCCTCGACATGAGCCGCAACGGCAATATCGACTGGAGCTTCGGCGAACTGCTCGCGCTCGGCTCGCTGCTGGTCGAGGGCACCCCGGTGCGTTTTGCCGGACAGGATGCCCGCCGCGGCACGTTCGTGCAGCGTCACGCGGTGCTGCACGACCGGGTGAATGGCCAGGAATGGCTGCCACTGGCCAACCTCAAGGACAACCAGGCCCGATTCTGGATCTACGACTCATTGCTGAGCGAATACGCCGCCATGGGCTTCGAGTACGGCTATTCGGTGGAACGCGCCGACGCGCTCGTGCTCTGGGAAGCCCAGTTCGGTGACTTCGCCAACGGTGCGCAGACCATCATCGACCAGTTTGTGTCCTCCGCCGAGCAGAAGTGGGGCCAGCGGTCATCCGTTGTGCTGCTGCTGCCGCACGGCTACGAGGGTCAGGGCCCTGACCACTCCTCAGCCCGCATCGAGCGATTCCTGCAGCTGTGTGCCGAGGAAAACATGACCGTGGCGCGCCCGTCGACGCCCGCGTCGTACTTTCACCTGCTGCGTCGCCAGGCCTACATGCGTCCGCGCCGTCCGCTGATCGTGTTCACGCCCAAGTCGATGCTGCGCCTGCGCGGAGCGACGAGCGCCGTGTCTGAATTGACCAGCGGCAAGTTCGAAGCGGTCATCGACGATGCACGCGTGAACGACAAGAACGCCGTCAAGCGCGTTCTGTTCATGGCCGGAAAGATCTACTACGACCTGCTGAACGAACTCGAGAAGAACCCGAACCCCGAGATTGCTCTCGTGCGCGTCGAGCAGTTCTACCCGCTGCCCGCCGTTGAGCTAAAGAACGTCGCCGCCCAGTATCCGAACGCCGAACTGGCCTGGGTGCAGGACGAACCGGAGAACCAGGGAGCCTGGCCGTTCTTCTACCTGGAGACCAACAAGCTCGGCCCGCGAGCCATCCGGCTGTTCTCCCGTCCCGCGTCGGCCTCGCCGGCGGCAGGTTCAGCCAAGCGCCACGCGGTCGAGCAGGCCAAGCTGCAGCGCGAGGCGCTCACGCTGTAACCGCACATGAAAATGGAGGGTGACCCCGGGGTCACCCTCCATTGGTGTTCCTGCGCGGCGGCGGGCGCGGCCTGGCGGCCCGTGCCTGGCCGGTTGCAACCGGGGCGGGTGCAACGAACACGTGCCCTCAGCGGATGCGCGCGGTCACGCCGCCGCTCGCGGCCCTGGTACCGCTCGTGGCACCCCGCGCTAGAGTGCCACGATCCATGACGAGTGCCACGAGGCTGCGGCGTGGCCGGCCCGCGTGCGAGCGCGGTGGCATCCGTTTGCCTGCCAGCGAACAGCGACAGGCGATTGAACGTGCGCGCTCAGCTAGTGCGAGGCCTGGAGGGCGCGCAGCTTGAGCAGGACCTGGTCGCGCAGAACTTCGGGCGCGGTTTCCTTGCAGGCGCGCTGCATCACCTCGGTCATGGTGCGTCCGATCAGGTGTTCGGCGCTGCAGTCGGTGCAGGTCGCGAGGTGCTCCTGAATGTCGGCCGCATCGTCTTTGCGGAGTTCGTTGTGCAGGTATTCTTCGAGTTCGGCCTTGGCCTTCTCGCAACCACAATCGGTCATTTGCTTGCGCTCCCGGATGTTTTCTGTCCCTGGCCTAGTCCGCGCTCGGCCGCGTAACCGGCCAAGAGCTCACGAAGGAGTCGCCGGCCACGGTGCAGGCGGCTCATCACGGTGCCAATGGGTGTTTTCATGATTTCGGCGATCTCCTGGTAGGAGAAGCCTTCGACGTCGGCGAAGTACACGGCGAGTCGGAAGTCTTCGGGAATGGACTGCAGGGCTTCTTTAACGGCGCTGTCCGGCAGATGGTCGATGGCCTCGGCCTCGGCCGACCGTCCTGACATGGCGGTCGTCGACTCGGCGCCGCCCAGCTGCCAGTCTTCGAGCTCATCGATGGTGCCCTGATAGGGCTCACGCTGCTTCTTGCGGTACTGGTTGATGAAGGTGTTGGTGAGGATGCGGTAGAGCCAGGCCTTGAGGTTGGTGCCCTGCTCGTACTGCGCGAACGCGGCGAAGGCCTTGACAAAGGTCTCCTGCACGAGGTCCTGGGCATCGGACGGGTTGCGGGTCATGCGCATGGCGGCAGCGTACAACTGGTCGAGGAACGGCAGGGCCTGTTCTTCGAACAGTCCGCGGGTCTGCTCGCGCAGCTCGGCCTTGGTCGGTGCAACCAGTTCTGTGTCGTCAACCGGAATAGATTCCGAATTGACGGGCGTGTCTGAAGTCATCACAGGCAATTCTAGGCCGTTCCCCACAGCCAGGGGTCGTTCTAACAGCATTGACACCGTCACGGGCCTCCCTCAGATTGTTATCACCGACTATTCTGATAACCGATGTTGATCTCGAGATATTCCAAGCCGGAGTTTGATCCGTACGGCGACAATTCACCGACCGAAGTGGATGTCTGGTGGCCGGCGCCGAGCATTGGCGCGCCATTGCAGGCGGTGCTGGCTCTGCCGGGCTCGAAATCCCTGACCAACCGGGAGCTCGTCGCATCCGCTCTCGCCAGTGAACCGTCTCTGCTGCGCGCGCCGCTGCACTCGCGCGACAGCGATCTCATGGTCGATGCCCTGCGGCAGCTCGGCGCCACGATCGAGGCCGTTGCGGGCGACGGGGCGTTCGGAACGGACCTGCTGGTGACCCCGCCCGAGGAATTGCTTGGCTCCACCACGATCGATTGCGGCCTGGCCGGCACGGTCATGCGTTTTCTGCCCCCGCTCGCAGCCCTCGCGCTCGGCCCGACCACGTTCGACGGCGATTCCGGCGCGCGACGCCGCCCGATGGGTCCCATCATCGGCGCTCTGCGCGACCTCGGCGGCGATATCAACGACGATGGCAAGCACACCCTGCCCTTCACCGTGCACGGCCGCGGAGCGGTCACCGGCGGAGCGGTCACCATCGACGCCGGCAGCTCAAGCCAGTTCGTGTCGGGGTTGCTGCTGGCCGGCGCACGCTTCGAGCACGGGCTGCACCTCACCCACTCCGGCGAACGGCTGCCGAGCCTGCCACACATCGAGATGACCATCGAGGTGCTGCGCGCGCGCGGCGTCGACGTGTCTACGCCGAACGTCGGCGAGTGGATCGTCGCACCCGGCCTGCTCGCCGGTCGCACGGTCGACATCGAACCCGATTTATCAAACGCGGCACCGTTTCTGTGCGCCGCGCTCGTGGCCGGCGGCAGTGTCACCATCACCGGCTGGCCGGAGACGACGACGCAGGTCGGGGCCGACCTCGCCCAGCTGCTGCCGTTGTTCGGCGCCGTCGTCACGCGCGCCGGTGACCGGCTCACCGTCACCGGGGGCGAGCACATCGTCGGCGTCGACCTGGATCTCTCCGCTGGCGGGGAACTCGCCTGCACCCTCGTCGCTCTGGCCGCCTTGGCCTCGACGCCGAGCACGATCACCGGCATCGGGCACATTCGCCACCACGAGACCGACCGTCTCGCCGCACTGGCGACCGAGATCAATCGGCTGGGCGGCAAGGTCACCGAGCTGCCCGACGGCCTCCGGATCGAACCGGCGCCCCTGCACGGCGGCCAGTGGCTCAGCTACGACGACCACCGCATGGCCACGGCCGGTGCGCTGATCGGCCTCGCCGTGCCCGGCGTCGAGGTCGAGAACATCGGTACGACCGCGAAGACGCTCCCCCAGTTTCCCGAGCTGTGGCACGCGATGATCTCCGAAGCGGCGCTGTAGATGCCCGTGGCGCCGCCCGCTGACGGTTCTGAGGGTCTTGCCGAGGACCTGGCCGGCGATCCCGGCGACACCTGGTGGGCCTCCGCCGCCGACGACGAACCGGAGTTCGACGAGTCGAGCGTGCGGGTGCGCCCCGGCCGCAAGGGCAGTAAACCGCGCTCCAAGACCAGGCCGAGCCATCAGGATGCGCTGACCGGGCGCATCCTCTCGGTAGATCGCGGTCGCTACACCGTCATGCTCGACGAGAATCTGCCCACCGAGCGTCGAATCACAACCGCGCGGGCCAGCGAGCTGCGCAAAAAGGCCGTCGTCAACGGCGACCGGGTCGACATCGTCGGCGACACCACCGGAGCCGAGGGCAGCCTGGCCCGCATCGTGCGCATCGTGCCGCGCGACACCCTGCTGCGGAGGAGCGCCGACGACACCGACGCCGTCGAGCGGGTGATCGTGGCCAACGCCGACCAGATGCTGATCGTGGTCGCCGCGGCCAACCCGGAGCCGCGCATCCGCTTGGTGGATCGCTATTTGGTCGCGGCCTATGACGCCGGCGTGAAACCTATTCTCTGCATCACCAAGACCGACCTCGCCGACCCCGCCGCGTTCCTGGCCAACTTCGCCGGCCTCGACCTGCCCGTGTTTCAAAGCGGGGAGGGCGGGATGCCGATCGAGGAGATCTCTGCGGCGCTGGTCGGCCACGACACGGTCTTCGTCGGGCACTCCGGCGTCGGCAAGTCCACGCTCGTGAATGCGCTCGTCCCCGGCACCAACCGGGCCATCGGCGTCGTCAACACCGTCACCGGGCGCGGGCGCCACACCTCGTCGTCGACGGTGTCACTGCGCCTCGAAACGGATGCCGGCCGCGGGTGGGTTATCGACACCCCCGGCGTTCGCTCCTTCGGCCTCGGTCACATCAACACCGACAATATTCTCAAGGCCTTCACCGACCTCGCGACGATCGCGGAGCGCTGCCCACGCGGCTGCACTCACCTGCCCGATTCGCCGGACTGCGCGATCATCGACGCGGTTGAGGCCGGCGAGCTCGGCGACACCGGCCAGGTGCGCCTCGACTCGCTGCAACGGCTGCTCGCCACGTTTGCGCCCGCCCGCTGAGTCTGCTCTCGATACGATGGAACCATGACGGATTCAGCGCGCCTTGCAGTCGGCGATACGGCCCCCCAGTTCACCCTGACCGACCAGGATGGGGCATCCGTTTCGCTTAGCCGTTTCGCGGGCAGCAAGGTGGTCGTGTATTTCTACCCGGCGGCGATGACCCCCGGCTGCACGACCCAGGCCTGTGACTTTCGCGACAACCTCGGGTCGCTCAAGTCCGCGGGCTACCAGGTGCTCGGCCTGTCGAAGGATGCCCCGGCCAAGCTCAAGACGTTCCAGCAGCATGATGCGGTTAACTTTCCGCTGCTGAGCGACAGCGCACTCGACGTGCACCGCGCCTACGGCGCCTGGGGCGAGAAGAACCTCTACGGCAAGATCGTGACCGGCGTGCTGCGGTCGACGTTCGTGCTGGACGAAGCCGGCGTCATCACCCACGCCCTGTACAACGTCAAGGCCACCGGCCACGTCGCCAGCCTGCGCAAGAAGCTCGGCATCGACGCCTGACCGTCTAGCGGTCATGCGGCCGTGGTCAGTCGGCGTCCGGCTTCGGTTCGTGACTGGTCGCGGCGACGACCTTCGGAGTGAAGACCAGCACGAGCACCACGATCGAGGGGGCGAGCAGCGCCCAGCCGACGTCGGGGCGGGCGTAGATGCCCTGGAAGCAACCGACGGCGATCATGATCTGTACGAGCTGCCAGGTGACCGCGGCTCCGCGAATCCACGGACGCCCGCGCAGGGCGCCGACCGTGATTGCGCTCACCCACACGGCCGCGACGGCCGTCAGTGCCAGCAGGGCAAGCGCGCCACCCATCGAGGTCGGTGTATCGATGAGCAGTTCGAGCACCCACCAGGCCGTGAGCGCCCACAGTGCGAGCGCCTCCAGAGCTACGAGCCCTACGAGCACACCCAGAAGGGGGGCACGACGAAGCGCCCGGAGGTCGATCCGAGCTGGGCGCCGCGCACCAGAGTCGCTGTTCACAGCGAAAAGCCATACAAAACTATTGATTTGATACCTCTATTATGGGACGATATTTGAGGCCCGGTTGACGCTCACAGGGACGTGAGCTGTTTCAACGCGGTTATCGCGCAGATCCCACTTTCCTGCAACCGGCCATCACCCTGCAACTCTGGCCAATCGGCCGTGCACCCATGTAATAAAAGGAGCATCCCTATGGACTGGCGCGATAAAGCTGCCTGCCTCACCGCTGACCCGGAACTTTTCTTCCCGGTCGGTAACACTGGACCCGCTGTGGACCAGATCGAGAAGGCAAAATCGGTGTGCGCTCGCTGCAACGTCACGGAGGTCTGCCTCCAGTACGCACTCGAGACCGGTCAGGACTCTGGGGTCTGGGGCGGCCTGAGCGAGGACGAGCGGCGTGCGCTCAAGCGTCGCGCCGCACGCGCCCGTCGCGCTTCCTAGCAAAGCCGGCACCGCTACAGAACGCGAGCCTACGGCCGTCCGGTATTCCCGGAGGCCGCGGGCTCGTTTTTTTGTGCTCTGCGCGCAGCCGGGCCGCGCGACCGCGCGGAATCGGCATCCGCTCCCCGGGCCCACCGTATGTCCCTGGTCCCAGTTTCTAACCTGGGCCCGGGGACGGGGCCCAGGCCCCGTCCCGAAAGGGCTAGGACTCCTGCATGAAGCGGAGGGGGATCTCGATCGTGACCTCGGTGCCGCTGCCCATCATGGTGTGCCAGTCGATGGTGCCGCCGAGCTCGCCCTGAATGAGCGTGCGCACGATCTGAGTGCCGAGCCCCGAACCGACCTTACCTTCCGGTAATCCGGCACCGGTGTCTCGCACCATGACGGTCAGCGTCTCCTCGCTGCGCTGCGCCTCGATCGACACCTCGCCCTCGCGCCCGGCGAGGCCGTGCTCCACAGCATTGGTGACCAGTTCGGTCAAAACCAGCGCGAGCGGCGTCGCATAGGCGCTGGGCAGGGTGCCGAAGCTACCCGACGACTTGGGATGCACGGTCGTATTGTGAGCGGATGCGACCTCCACCGTGAGCAGCAGCACCCGCTCGAAAACGGCGTCGAAGTCGACGATCTGGCTGAGTCCCTCGGACAGGGTGTCGTGCACGACGGCAATCGCAGCGACCCGCCGCATCGCCTGGGTCAGCGCCTCGCGCGCCCGGTCGGACTGGGTACGCCGAGCTTGGATCCGCAGCAGCGAGGCAACGGTCTGCAGGTTGTTCTTGACCCGGTGGTGAATCTCCCGGATGGTGGCATCCTTGGTGATCAGCTCACGTTCCTGGTGCCGCAGTTCGGTAACGTCCCGCGACAACACGATCGCGCCGACGCGTTCGCCGCGGTTGCGAATGGGAATCGCCCGGAGCGACACCGTCACGCCGCGCGCTTCAATGTCGGTGCGCCACGGTGCCCGCCCGGTGACCACCAGGGGCAGCGACTCGTCCACGACGGCGGTGCCGGTAAGCAGGCCGGTCGTCACCTCGGCGAGCGATTCCCCCTCGAGTTCCTCGATGAAACCCATGCGGTTGAACGCCGAGAGCGCGTTGGGGCTGGCAAAAGTGGTCAGTCCGTCGACATCGAGCCGGAGCAGCCCGTCGGAGGCGCGTGGCGCGCCGCGGCGCGGACCGGTCGGAGCGCCGAGGTCGGGAAAGTCCCCGGACGCGATCATGGCGAACAGATCGTTGGCGCAATCGTTGAAGGTCAGCTCCTGGCGTCCCGGCGTGCGTGCCTCGCTCAGGTTGCTGTGGCAGGTCAGCACCGCCACCGGAGCATCCGTTACCGCAGCACCGGTCGTGCTCAGCCGGCGCAGCACCGGGATAGCCCGCACCCGGGTCGGCGTCTCCTCATACCAGTCGGGAGCGGTGGCGTCGACGATCCTGGCGGTCTCGAACGCCTCGGTAACCTGATTGCGCCACTCGACCTTGATCTGCTGCCCGACGAAGTCGCGATAGAACAGCGTGGCGGCACTCGACGGCCGGGCATGCGCGACGGCGACGAAGCCGCCAGACTGCGCCGGAACCCATACGACAATATCGGCGAAAGCGAGGTCGGCCAGCAGCTGGCCGTCGGCAACGAGCATGTGCAGCCAGTCCACGTCTTCCGCGCTGCTGCGGCCCTGGGCAAGAACGAGATCACTGAGAGTCGACACGCTCACTAGCCTAGATCCCCGCGCGCTCCCCCCGGCACCCGCTGTGGTGATGCCACACCATTGGGTCCATGATGAGAACATGCACACACTGGCGGGCACTAAAGATCGCACCTTGATCGTCATCCTCGGCACTATCGTCGCCCTGGTGCTCGTCGCCCTCGTGGTGGTCTTCACCCGCGGCGCACCGGAACTGCTCGACCCAAACACCCCGGAAGGCGTGGTGCAGGCCTATTCTGCGGCCGTCATCGCCGGTGACGAAGATGCGGCCGAAAAGCTGCTCACCGCAGAGGCCCTGGTGGGCTGTGGGCCCGTCGAACACGGTCCAACCAACAGCCTTCGCGTCGTACTGGTGTCAACGACGGTTCGCCCCAAATCAGCCGATGTCGTCGTGTCCCTGGTCACGTCCTACGACGACGGCCCGTTCGGCGCCTCCGAGTATGAGTTCGAGAGCAATTTCGACCTGGTCAGGGCGGACGGTGCCTGGCTGATCGAGACAGCTCCCTGGGAGCTCTCCATCTGCCCGAACCCGATGGTAACGAAGTAATGTCCATCGTGGTCCTTCTCGTCCTCGTCGCCGTGCTGGGCGTGGGCATGACCGGCATCGTCATCGCTGTGCGCCGATCTCCTAGACAGCCCGGTAGCACATCAACCCCGACGGCACGCCGAGTGGTCGTGTACATCTTGTTGTTCGCGCTCGTGGTCATCGCCGCGATCGGCCTGAGCGGCCTCCTGGGGCGCGCCCTCGATACCGGCACCAACCTGGCCGGTATCGATGTGACCGGACTCGCGCGGTCCCTCGCCTTCACCCTGATCGCCGGCCCGTTCGCCGCGCTGCTCTGGTGGGTGCTGTGGCGGCGGATGGCGAGCGCGGAGCGGGCGTCGATCTCTTGGGGGCTCTACCTGGCCGGCCTGCAGACGGTCGCGATCGTGACCGCGGCTTCTGCCCTGCTCGGGACCCTGGCGGCACTGGTGCGGGGCGACTGGCAGCCGCGCACCCTCGCGGTCGCGCTGATCTGGACGCTGGTGTGGGCCTGGCACCGGTGGATGTCCCGACACCCGTCCAAGAGTCCCATGCAGTTGACGAGCGTCGCGCCCATTCTGAGCTCGATTTTTGGTTTGCTGATCGGAGCGGTCGGGGCGGTGACCGCGCTCGCATCCCTGATCAATGCGGCCGTCGACGCGCTCCAGTCCTCGATCGTCATCGGCGATCCCTGGTGGCGGCTGGCCCTGCAGGCAGGCGTCTGGTTTCTCGGCGGCACCCTGATCTGGTGGTGGCAGTGGATGCGGGAGCGCGCCCGGCTCGTGCGCGGTGTGCTGGCCGATCTTGCCCTCGTCGTCTTGGGGATCGCCGCCGCTGCTGCCGCGTCGCTGGTGGGAACGGGCACGGTGCTGTTCGTGCTGCTCCGGCTGGCCTTTGCCCGGGAGCATCCGCTGGACGATATTCTCGATCCGCTCGGCACCGCCGTGGCGACCGCTCTGGTCGGCGCTCTGGTCTGGGCCTACCACCACGGTCTGCTGCGGCAGCGAGCGCTGCCGACCCGGCTGGCCGCCACCCTCGTCGTTTCCGGCTTCGGTCTGGTGGCTGCGGCTACCGGGCTGGGAATCATCGTCAATGCCCTGCTGTCCGGCCTGGCGCCGGTCGTGGTCGGGTCGGACACGCGCTCCCTGCTGCTCGGCGGGCTTAGCGCCGCAATCGTGGGTGGCCCGGTCTGGTGGGCCGCCTGGAAGCCGCTGCGCCCGGTCGATCCGGTGTCCGCCCAGGTGACGGGCCGCCGGGTCTACCTAATTCTCATCTTCGGGATCAGCGCGATCGTGGCCATTATCACCCTGCTCGTGATCGGCTACCGCATTTTCGAATTCGTCCTCGACGACCTGAGCCGACAGAGCCTGCTCGACCGGGTGCGAGCACCGTTGGGGCTGCTCGTCGCCACCGGCCTCGCCGCCGGCTACCACTTCTCGGTCTGGCGGAGGGACCGCGCTGCGCTGGCTGAGGCCGAGCTGCCCGGCCGTGCCATCCACCGGGTCATTCTGGTCACGGCCGGCGACCCGACCGCGACCCGCGACCTCATCGCCGAGCTGACCGGCGCCGCCGTCACGGTCTGGCAGCGTGCGGCCTCCCCCGACGGCCCTGCACCGATCGACGCTGCACCGATCGACGACGTCCTGCCATCGGCCGAGCGCCTCGGCCTGGCCTTGGCCGGGGTCACCGGAGCACGCGTGCTCGTCGTCGTGGGCGTCGGCGGCAGCGTCGACGTCATCCCGCTGCAGAACTGACCAGCGCAGGCCTGATCGATCAGTACTGGTCAGATCAGATCGCCGGGGCGGCCTTGCGGCCAGGCCAACGCACTCGCCGCGGCACCCGCTCGGTTTGGCCGACGGCAACGACGATCAGCTCATCGAGCACAAATCGACGGATGCTGACGCGCGCCGGGGATTTCGGCGCCCCGTCCCGCAGGGTGTGGCCGGTCAGTACTGCGGTATCGAGCGCGACCTGGTCGTGCGGCACCAGAACGGCGGAGTCGATGTTGCCGAGCAGCTTGAGGGTTCTCAGGACCTGGCCACGCGGATTGAGCCCCAGGGCGCTCGCCCGCACCTGATTGATCACAACACTCACGGCATGGCCGGTCGTGACCTCGGCGAGGTCCACCCAGGACCGCAAAAACCGCGCCATGCCGATCGGGTCGGCCAGTCCGCAGGCGACGACGTGGTCGGCCATCCGCAGCGCGGTCACCGTGGCCGCGTTGCGGCGCGGTGCCAGCAGATCGCTGCTCAATTCCTCGTCGCTCTCCAGATTGAATCCGGTGTCCAGCACCACGTAATCCACCCAGTGTCGCAGCGCATCGATCGTGCGGGTGACCCGCTCGGTCGACAGTTCCGGCCAGCGAGACGGCCGGCCGAGACCGGTCAACACCCAGAAGGCGCCCTTCGGGGAGTTGTAGCGCTGGGCGATGCGCTCGAGTTCTGACCGGTTCAGGCTGTCGCTGCCGGCCAGGCGGCAGGCGGCGGCAAAGCCGGGAGCCTCGTCGAGCATGCCGAGCCGCGGCGCGATCGACGCGCCGTAGGTGTCGACGTCGGCCAGCACCACGGTGTGGCCGGCCGCGGCAATTTCGGCTGCAATGTTAATGGCGAGCGTGGTACGCCCGGGCGCCCCGGACGGGCCCCACACCGCGATGACGGAGCCAGCACTCAGCGCGCCGCCGGTGAAGTGCCGATCCCCGACGCGCAGCGGCACCACCACGCCCGAGACGAGCAGGTCTTCGATCTCCGCCCAGTCACAGGGCAGGGCCACGGTTTCGTACAGGCCGAGCGAGCCTGCGTGCCGACGTTCCTGTTCCGATGCGGCGATGGCGACGACCCGAATGCCCCGCTCATCGCAGGCGGCGATCAGCTGGCCGGTCAGAGACTCCCGCCGACCACTGACCACGACGACGTGCGGCTGCCCGTGCGACAGCGATTCCAGAAAATCCCGGGCGGTATCCACGCGCGTCACCACACTGTGCCCGCACTCGATGATGTCGGCCAGCATGCGCTGCTCGGTCGCTCGGTCCAGCACGAGCGCGATCCGGGCCATCAGGGAACCACGGGGGTATTGACCGGTACGATCGCGAGGGCATCACCGTTCATGATCGCTTCGAGCACGTCGGCGACGTTCGCCTTGGGCACGAGCAATTCCACGGATTGACCATTGTCTGCGGCGATGATGCCGGTCGGGATCACGATCCGCACCACGACAGCCTGCGCCACGAGAATCGTCGGCGGCGCGTATTCGCCCGGCCCGGTCGCCCGCGCCGACCAGATGTCCACCACCGAACCGGACACGACCCTGGCTGCCAACCGGCCGGGAACGTCTACGACGACACTCGTCGTCAGCTCTCCGGCTGCTGCTCCGACCGCGGAGCGCGCCACGAGTTCCCCGGCCAGAATGGTCTGGGTGACCAGCAAGCCCGGCTCGACCGTGGGCGACAGATAGAGGTCGGCGGCTCCGCCCAGCCGTACCCGGGTTTCAACGAGGTCGGTCTTCGTAAGGCGATCGCCGACGGTGAGCGTGTGGCGTGCGGTGTAGACCGCCGTGGTGCGGTCGCTGCCGGCGACGATCGCGCTCACGCCAGCAATCGACGCGGCGACGAGCACGAGGCCGATGACGAATCGGGGGTCTACCCAGAAGCGGCGGCGCGTACGTGTGGAACCGGGTGACATCATCCGCTACCTCGCTTGTTTGGAAGGATTCGCTCTTATCGTGGCCCACTGTGCCGCCCGGTGAAAAAGTTCTCCACAGGGCAGCGTCATTTCAGCCGGATGACATGGATCTGCCAGATCGGCACGATGCGGTAGTGAGCGATTTCGGGGCCACGGCGCAACGTTCCGAGCGGATGCACCGCCAGATCAATGTGGTCCCGCGCCACCCGGTCGATGGTTCCGGCCACCACACCGGCCCGGGTGTCCAACTCCACGGCGCGCCGGCGACGGCACAGGTTGCGCAGGACGAACGGCAGTCCGACCCGTTCGATTCCCCGACCGGTCGCTGCCGATTCCACGGCCAACGACGCCCTGATCTGTTCCTCGTCGAGCAAGACTGCGGCGATGGCCGCGAGCGGGACCACGCACTGGCCGCGAGCGCTCTCGGAATCGAGCAGGTCGGCCGCAAGCCAGTCCCGGCCCAGCGCGGTCGGACGCAGGGCGAGCGTTTGGCCCGACACGAGCACCACGCGCAGCCGCAGGGCGCTGCCGAGGCTCGCGGACCGCACCACGTTGCTCAACCGGGTGCGCAGGGAGAGCTTCTCCAGACGCTCCCGTTCCTCGTGCAGGCACAGGTCAGCGACCTCGGCCTGCAGCTCGTAGTCGAGCTGCCCTTCCAGGTCGTCAAACAAATCATCCCAGCGCACACACCGAAAGTAGCCGAACCTGGGCGTTCTCGCTCACGTTGTCCACAGGCTCTTTAAGCCCTCGACAGTGCCGGAACAATGCTGCTTAGGTTTCCGCTATTCCAGCTCGTGCTCGACCTCAGGAGGCATCATGCCGTCACCCGGTAGCAGCGAATCGAATGCGCAGGCCCTTCGGCGGGAGCGAATCGAAGACGACGAGTTCTTCGGTCCTCAGCCCAGCACCCTGGCGGAGCTCCCCGATCCGGAACCGCTGCTTCGGGCCTTGGCGATCTGCGCCTTCGAGGTCATCGCCGGAGTCCGACAGATTGAACACCTTGCGAGCTGGGTGACCGACGACGTCTATGCCCATCTGCGCGTTCGAGCGTCAATCGCGGCGCGGGCGCGCGCCGTCACCGGCCAGGTTGCTGACCGCCCCCGGCTCGCCATCGGCCACGTCACCCAGGTGAAGCGCGACGCTGGAGGCCTGGACGCCGTCGTCGTCGTGTTCGAGCGGCACCGGAGCTATGCGGTCGCGATCTGTTTGGAGGGGATGGACCGGCGGTGGCGGGCCTCGGTCCTGGTCGTGCTGTAAAGCACGGCCCAAACCGAGAGCGCCCGAAACGCTACGTTGTTTTCTTACCCTGCGAGCGACGCTCCGCCCGGTTCGCTGGGGCAGCACCCTCGGTTTTCTGACCGAAGGCTCCACGCTGGGGCGGTCCGGCCGGCTCGGTCGGCTCGTCGTCGCTCGCCGCGACGGTGGCCGTGCGTCTGGCTCGATCGGTGGCGGCCTGCTGAATCTGACCGCGCTGGTTGCGCACCTCGACTCCACCCGAATCGCTCGGGGCGGTGTAGCTGAGCTTCTCCTCGGGGGAATCGGCCGGGGACAGCCCCTTGGCCGCGACGACCGGTCCGGCGACGGCTCCGGCTCCGGCCGTCACCTCGACGTCGAGGTTGAACAGGAACCCGACCGTTTCTTCGCGAATCTGTCCCATCATCTGCTGGAACATGGCGAAGCCTTCACGCTGGTACTCGACCAAAGGGTCGCGCTGAGCCATCGCGCGCAGACCGATGCCATCCTTCAGGTAATCCATCTCGTACAGGTGGTCGCGCCAGCGTCGGTCGATGACCGACAGCACCACGCGGCGTTCGAGCTCGCGCATGGCCGGAGAACCGAGGGACTCTTCCCGGCGGGTGTAGGCGAGCTTGGCGTCGGAGAGAATCTCGCGGCGCATGAAGTCGCGGTTGATCTTGCCCTTGTCGCCGGCCTCTGATACGACCTCGTCGATGGTCAGTCCCACCGGGTAGAGCGTCTTGAGCTCGGTCCACATGGCATCGAAGTCCCAGTCGTCGCCGTTGCCTTCGCCGGCGTGTACGTCGAGCACCTCGTCGATGACGTTGGTGAGGAAGGTCTGGGTGCGCTCGTGCAGGTCGTCACCCTCAAGGATGTGCCGGCGGTCGCCGTAGATCGCCTCGCGCTGGCGGTTGAGTACGTCGTCATACTTGAGCACGTTCTTGCGAATCTCGGCGTTGCGACCCTCGACCTGCGACTGGGCGCTGCGAATGGCCCGGCTGACGACCTTAGACTCGATAGCCATATCGTCGGGCACCCCCTGGCGCCCCATCAGTGCTTCGGCGGCGCCGGCGTTGAACAGGCGCATGAGGTCGTCGGTAAGGGAGAGGTAGAAGCGGCTTTCGCCCGGGTCGCCCTGGCGACCGCTGCGTCCGCGCAGCTGGTTGTCGATGCGACGGGACTCGTGCCGTTCGGTGCCGAGCACGTAAAGGCCACCGGCGGCGATGACCTTGTCGGCCTCTTCCGCCACGTCGGCCTTTACCGCGGTGAAGACGTCATCCCAGGCGAGTTCATACTCGTCGGGGGTCTCAATCGGGCTGAGGCCCTTCGCGTTCATCTCGGCGACGGCGATGAACTCGGCGTTGCCGCCGAGCATCACGTCGGTACCACGACCGGCCATGTTGGTGGCCACGGTCACCGAACCGAGGCGACCGGCCTGCGCGACGATCGCGGCCTCACGGGCGTGGTTCTTGGCGTTGAGCACCTCGTGCCGCACGCCCTTCTTGGCGAGCAGACGCGACAGGTATTCGCTCTTTTCAACGCTCGTGGTGCCGACCAGAACTGGCTGCCCGGCCGCATGGCGTTCGACGATGTCCTCGACGACCTGACGAAACTTGGACTCTTCGTTCTTGTAGATCAGATCGGACTGGTCGAGGCGCTTCATCGGTTTGTTGGTGGGGATGGCCACCACGCCGAGCTTGTAGGTGCTCATGAACTCGGCGGCCTCGGTCTCGGCTGTTCCGGTCATGCCGGAGATCTTGGAGTAGAGGCGGAAGTAGTTCTGCAGGGTGACCGTGGCCAGGGTCTGGTTCTCGGCCTTGACCGCGACGCCCTCCTTGGCTTCGATGGCCTGGTGGATGCCCTCGTTGTAGCGACGGCCCATCAGGATTCGGCCGGTGTGCTCATCCACGATGAGTACCTCGCCGTTCATCACGACGTAGTCCTTGTCCTTCTTGAACAGGGCGTTCGCCTTGATCGCGTTGTTCAGGAACGAGATCAGCGGGGTGTTGGCCGATTCGTACAGGTTGTCGATGCCGAGGTAATCCTCGACCTTTTCAATGCCGGGTTCGAGTACACCGATGGTGCGCTTCTTCTCGTCGACCTCGAAATCTTCGTCGGGGACCAGGCGCTTGGCCAGGCTGGCGAACTCGTTGAACCAGCGGTTGGCTTCGCCGGAAGCGGGTCCGGAGATGATCAGGGGCGTGCGTGCCTCGTCGATGAGAATCGAGTCGACCTCGTCGACGATGGCGAAGTAGTGACCGCGCTGCACCATGTCGCTGGACTGCCAGGCCATATTGTCGCGCAGGTAGTCGAAACCGAATTCATTGTTGGTGCCGTAGGTGATGTCGGCGGCATACATTTCCCGACGCGCAGCCGGCGTCTGGCCGGAGACGATGCATCCGGTCGTCATGCCGAGGGCGCGGAAGACGCGGCCCATAAGCTCGCTTTGGTAGCTCGCGAGGTAGTCGTTGACCGTGATGACGTGCACGCCGCGGCTGCTGATCGCATTGAGATAGGCGGCGGTGGTGGCGACCAGGGTCTTGCCCTCACCGGTCTTCATCTCGGCGATGTTTCCGAGGTGCAGTGCTGCCCCGCCCATCAGCTGTACGTCGAAGTGACGCAACCCGAGCGTGCGGGTGCTCGCCTCGCGCACGGCGGCGAACGCCTCGGGGAGCAGGTCATCGAGCGATTCGCCGTTGGAGTACCGTTCCCGCAGGGTGACGGTCTCATTTTTGAGCTCCTCGTCGGTGAGCTCGTGGAAGTCCTCTTCCAGCGCGTTGATGGCTTTCGCGTAGTTTTCCAGGCGGCGCAAAACGCGGCCTTCACCAACACGAAGAACCTTTTCAAGAATTGACGCCACGAATGTACTCCACTAGTCAAACGGTGCAGACACGCGCTGCGGAAGCTCGATTGAACTGCTCCCGCAGCGCCTGCCTGCGCCTCTCGTCTGGCAGATGCCAGAGCGCCGACCTGGTCGGCAACTAAGACAATGCTAGTTGGTCAGTTGGCACGCCCGCTGGCAACGGGCACAGCCTCGTGCAACTCACTGACGGCACTATCGAGTTCGATGACTCCATAGTCCCAGCCCTTGCGGCGGTAGACCACGCTCGGACGCTCGGTTTCGATATCCTGGAACAGGTAGAAGTCGTGCCCGACCAGCTCCATGAAGTAGAGTGCATCGTCGACCGACATGGGCGCAGCGGCGAAGACCTTGCGACGGATGACGACGGGGCAGTACTCTTCCTCGTCCGCGACGGCGGGGGCATCCGCTTGCACGATGGGAATCGCGCCGGTGCGCACCCGCTCGAGCGTTTCGGGGTTGGCCGGCGTGATGTCGATGACGCTGAACCCGACCGCGGACGCCTCGTGCAGCGAGGTGGGGCGGTGGGCTCCACCGCGGTGCACCTTCTTGCGGTCCTTGGCGCGGCGAACACGCTCGAGTAAACGGCCGAGCGCCACGTCGAAGGCAGCGTACTTGTCGGATCCGTCCGCTTCGGCCCGAACGAGCGGACCCTTACCGATCAGGGTGAGTTCAACCCGGTCGTTGCCGACGGCTGCACCGTTCTTCTCGTGGTGGCGGCTGACCTTGATTTCGAGTGCGAGGGCCTTATCCGCGAGGAGGGCGATTTTCTCGGCCTTCTCCGTCGCATAATCCCGGAAGCGATCAGTGATCCCAAGGTTGCGTCCGACGATGTTAGTTTCCATGACGACCTCCAGTTTGGCGGACCGCCCTCAAACCGGGCGATCATTGCGCGCCTTTGACTCCACCGTAGCCGGGGCGATGGGATAAGTCACAGTATTTGTTAACCAGTTTGTGCGACGGGTCGTTATCGCGGCAGCAGACGCCGTGTCTCCGCCAATGTGGCCAGGCCAACAACGGTGCCGCCCGCAGCGAACACGGCACGGCGCGCCTCGAGGAGCGTGGCGCCGGTGGTCACGATATCGTCGACCAGGATTACAGCGACTCCGCTGAGTGGATGTCGCGCGATGAGGCTGTGGTCTTTGTTCGCGGCGCGCTCGGCACGGCCCAGACCGACCTGGTCGCTGACCACGCCGCGCTGGGCGAGCAACGGGGCCGGGTGGAGGCCAGCGCGATGCAGCAGTGCATCGACCGGATGGTAGCCGCGGGCCCGCCAGGCCCGGCGTGAGGAGGGGATGGTCACGAGCTCGATTCCGGCCGGGCCCGGCGCGACCCGGCTGAGTGCGGGCCGGCTCGGTGCGGGCCGGCTCGGTGCGGGCCGGCTCGGTGCGGCGGCGAGCGCTGCCACGATGGCTGCTCGCAGCGGTGCGGCCAGCGCCGCGGCGGCATCCGTTCGCCCATTGTCTTTGTAGGCAGCGATCACGTGGCGGGCCACACCCTCGTAGGTGAGCGCCGACCAGATGCGCACGTCGTCGCGGGTGACCGGGTGTNCGCCCATTGTCTTTGTAGGCAGCGATCACGTGGCGGGCCACACCCTCGTAGGTGAGCGCCGACCAGATGCGCACGTCGTCGCGGGTGACCGGGTGTACGGCCGGGAGCAGCGCCAGCCGGCAGGCCGCGCACAGGGCACGGTCAGCGGCTCCACAGCCGCTGCAGGAAGTGGGCAGCAGCGCCGCCCAGGCGTCCAGTGCCGCAGCGGTCAGATGATCACGCAGCCGGTGGCTCATGGCGCCAGTGTGCCCGATGCTGCGGTGCGGATGGGCGCGAGCGGGCGGGTGGCGGACAGCCGCGCCCGGACGCCGCCGGTGGAGGAGTCGGCCGGCTTCAGCGCGCGCTCAGCGGCCGAGACCCTGCTGGGTGGCGAGCAGCGTCACGTCGTCGATGCGGGCCTGCCAGCCCGCTCCGCGTTGCACCTCGAGGCTACCGGTGTCGGTGAGGGCACGCAGGTCGCGCACCGAGTTGCTGCCGACGATGAACCGGCTGCTCGCGGGCGACTCCAGGGTGGAGCTGACGCCACCGAGCTGTTGTATGACGATACGGGACTCGCCGTTCGGCAGGGCACTGAGCGAGGCGACGGTCAATTCGTCGATCCAGGTCGCATCGAGGCCGACCCCTCCGCCTCCGGCCAGCAGTACCGGCGGTCCGATGTCGGTGGGAACCGACCCGTCACGAATGATCGACGCGACCACGAATCGGGTTTCGGATCCGGTGCCGAGCAGGGCGATCAGCCGGGAGCCGTCGCGGGAGATTTTCAGGGCGGTAATCGACGTCGCCTCCGGCCAGGGTGTTGGCAACACTGTCGCTTCTCCCGTTGGGCTGTAGACGACCAGCGCGCTCGGGTCGTTCGACGGCACCGACCAGACGAAGCGGTCGTTGTCGCTGGACGGCGCGAGCAGGCCCGGGCGAGAATCGAGCAGCTCGGGGTCGTCGCCGGCGCGCACGACGTAGACTCCGTCGGCGGCGAGAACCGCAGCTGTTCCCTGGCCGGACGAGAGCGTCACCGCGGTGGGGGCCAGCTGGGCGATGGTCGCCGACAGCCCGTCGAGCGGGGTGATGCTTTGCCCGGTTGCGGCGAGAAAGCCGAATTCACCGCCGCGCAAGACGAGCGCGCGGGCGTCGACGCGCGGGTCCACCGTGGGAGCCCCCGACTGCAGGTCGTCGATGGACTGGGAGTTCTGGTCGATCGTGATGTCAACGGACAGGCCAGCTGGCAGGCTGGCCACGAGCTGCGCCTTCATGCGCTGCAGGGTTTGCCGATCGGCGTTGAGCGCCTCGCTGTTCAGATCGACCATGGCCTGGCGCCCCACAACCTGTACCGCGTCAGCGGTGAGTTTGGACCCGGCCGGGAACGCCGTGGCGACCGCGCCATCCAGCCAGGCGCTCGGCCCGCCGAGCACGGCGTTGACCAGTTTGGTGGGGGCGGATGCTCCGCGCGGAAACCAGCGCAGGTCCGGCACCAGATAGCGAAACCCTGGGTCGTAGAAGTACACCGGCTGAGCGCTGAACACATCGTTGAAGGTATTTTCGTCAATGACGGTGCCGTTGGGGGCCGCACTAATGCGCCACTGATCACCGACCTTCGCAAATTCGTAGCGCAACGGAACCGGGGTGGCGTCGACCTCGCGGTATTCGCCGGACACGTCCACCTCGGCGATCGGCGTGATGGCCACGAGCGTTGTGCCCTCGTCGACGACCGTCAGTGTGCGCCCGGAGCCATTGTCGACCGTGACTCCGACGGTGGGGTCCCAGACTGAACCGAACTGCGGAACGAGAAATTGGCGAGCAATGTCGTAGTTGTTCTCCGGGCTCGAGGAAGCATCGATGAACCCGCGCAGAATGGAATCCGTTGATGCGTCCTTCTGCGGCAGCGCCGGGAGAAAAACCGGAGCCGGATTGGCGTCGGGGACGAGGTCCGTTCCGGCGTGCACCACCCCGTCGCGGGGGATGCCGGTGCAGCCGCCCAGGCCGACGGCCAGCGCGATAGCGACGAGCCCGGCCGGTACAACGCGGCCGACCCAGCCGCGCCACGGCGAATGGTGGTTATGCATGCGGGCCTCCGCCCAGAACGGGAACGTGCCCGGACTCGCCGAGCTGGTCCGTGGCGTCGGCGGGTGGCAGCGGTAGGGGCGAGGATTCGAGCAGGCCCTGGGCGGTGCGGGGCAGGGTCAGCCGAAAGCAGGAACCCTCGCCGGGACGGGACCAGACCTGCAGCCATCCGTTGTGCACGCTCGCGTCTTCCCGCGAGATCGCCAGCCCCAGGCCGGTGCCGCCGATCGTGCGCTGACGGGACGGGTCAGCGCGCCAGAACCGGTCGAAGACGTGCGCGACTTCAGCCTGGCTCATGCCCAGGCCGTAATCGCGCACGGCGAGCGCGACTGCCTTCGCGTCGCTGTCGACCGACACCATGACCGGTTTGCCCTCACCGTGCTCGATAGCGTTGCCGATGAGGTTGTGCAGCACCCGACGGATGCGTCGCGGATCGACGTCGGCGTTGAGGTACCCGCCCGGCGCCACCAGCCGTAGGTCGCTGCCCTTGGATTCGGCCAGGGATCGCAGGCTGTCGATGGCGTCCTCGGCGAGATAAACCAGGTTCGTCGGTTCGCTCTCCAGCTCAACAGAGCCGGCGTCGTAGCGGCTGATTTCGAGCAGGTCGCTCAGCAGCAGCTCAAACCGCTCCACCTGGGTGTGCAGCAGCTCGGCCGTGCGCCCGGTCGCCGGCGGAAAACTCGCCCGCTGGTCGTAGAGCACATCACCGGCCAAGCGGATGGTCGTCAGCGGCGTGCGCAGTTCGTGCGAGACATCCGAGACAAAACGTTGTTGCACCTCGGACAGGTCGGCGAGTTCACGAATCTGACTTTGCAGGCTGTCGGCCATTCCGTTGAATGATCGTGCGAGCGTGGCGATGACGTCTTCGCCCTTCTCCGGGATGCGCACCATGAGATCGCCGGAGGCCAGTTTCTGGCTGGTTTCGGCGGCGACCCGCAGCGGTGTGACGACGAAACGAACGACAATCCAGGTCACGGCCCCGATCAGCAGCACGAGGGCGACACCGGCGACGCCGAGCGTCTGCTGCACGAAGAGCAGCGTCGCTTCGGCGTCTTGCAGGCTGTACGCGATGTAGAGCTCGTAGCGGCCCGCGACCGGAACGGTGATCTGCGACCCCACGACGATGCCGGGGACGGTCGCGGTCTCGCCAGTCAGAGTGACCGATTGCCAGAATTGCTCACCGTTGTTGCCTTGGACCTGGGTGCGCAGGTCGGCGCCGATCACCCCGGTGGACTGCCCGAACGTCGAGGAGTCCTGCGGCGCAACTGTCGACGATTCCTGGCCGGGCACGCGAAGCACGGCGACCAGCCGGCTCGATGACGTCGTGGAGATGGAGGTTCGAGCGGAACTGAGCAGGTTCTGGACCTGAACCCGGTCCGTGGCATCCGAGGCATCAAATAGGCTCTGCGCGGCGCTCGTCGCCCGGTTGGAATCGAGCAGCACCTGGCTGAGCCGGGACTGAAACAGGTCATTGCCGATGCTGACCGACATATAAACGCCGACGACGAGGATGGCCAGCCCGGAGAAGGCGACCGAAATGGTCACCGTACGAAACTGCAGGGAGGATCGCCACGACGAACGCAGCAGACGCGGCCAGTTGCGCGGTCTGCTCCAATAGGTCAATTGCGGCATGGGGAGCCGCACCGGTTCTGCTGTTGCCTGACGTTCATGGTGGGGCTAGCTGACGACACCGGCACGGTAGCCGACGCCGCGCACCGTCATGACAATTTTCGGATTGTCCGGGTCGTGCTCGACCTTGGCGCGCAGTCGTTGCACGTGCACGTTCACCAGCCGGGTGTCAGCCTTGTAGTGGTAACCCCAGACCTGCTCCAACAGCATCTCCCGGGTGAACACCTGTTGCGGTTTGGAGGCGAGGGCCAGCAGCAGGTCGAATTCGAGCGGGGTGAGGTTGATCGAAGCATCGCCGCGGGTGACTTCATGGCCGACTGCGTTCACGACGAGGTCGCCGATGTGCAGGCTGAGCGCACCGTCGACAGCTGGCGGACGCAGGCGGGTGCGAATACGGGCGACGAGTTCCTTGGGATTGAACGGCTTGACCATGTAGTCGTCGGCACCGGATTCGAGCCCCTTGACCACATCAGTGGTGTCGGAGCGGGCCGTGAGCATGATGATGGGCACGCCGGATTCGGCCCGGATCAGGCGGCACACTTCGATGCCGTCGAGGCCGGGCAGCATGAGGTCGAGCAGCACCAGGTCGGGCTTCTCGGTGCGAAAAATGTCGAGGGCGAGTGATCCGTCGGCGCAGTAGCCCGGGGTGAAGCCTTCGCCCTGCAAAACGATACCGATCATCTCGGACAGGGCGGTGTCGTCATCGACAACCAAAATGCGTGAGGTCATGGGTCTCCTTCCAGAACAAGGTCAGGTGTGTTCTGATGATGCGCGGGGCAGATTGCCCGATGAGTAGGACAAAGTCTGGCATAAGAGTAGCCGAGACCGCTGACAGAGTGGTCGCGCGGGCGTTTCTTCGAGCGACCTGTGCCAGCATGGAATGGTGACCGACCACTGGCAAGCCCCCGACTCCCCGGTTCCGCCCCAATACGGGGAGTTTGCCACGCCGACACCCTCCTACCAGGGCCCCCGTCCGGGACACGGCTGGGCGCCGCCGCCCAAGCCCGGGTTGATCCCGCTGCGACCGATCGGTCTCGGCACCCTGCTCGGGGCATCCTTTCAGGTGTTGCGTCGAAACCCCAAGGCGACGTTCGGCAGCGGCCTGATCATTCAGGCGGCCATCATGCTGGTCACCGTGCTGGTTGTCGGCCTGGTCACGCTGTGGGCGTTCGACCGGATCGACAGCGCCCCGCTCGACCAGCAGGACGCCGTCGCGGCCGGCTCAGTGCTGACCGGCGTCCTCTCGGCCATTATTCCGCTGGCCCTGACCGTGATCGCCTCGGCACTGTTGCAGGCCATCATTGTGGTCGAGGTGGCCCGCGCGACCCTCGGCGAAAAGCAGCGACTCAGCGCTCTGTGGCGGCGAGCGGCGACCCGCCTCTGGCCACTGGCGCTGTGGACCCTCCTCATTACCGGCGCGCTGCTGCTCGGCGTCGCCGTGGTTGCCGGCATCGTCGTGCTGCTGGTCGCCGTCGGCGGTGTCGCGGGCATCGTCGCCGGGGTTCTGGTCGGCGTCTTTGGCGGGCTGCTGCTCGCTGCGGCGAGCTTCTATTTCTATACCAAGACCAGTGTGGTGCCGAGCCTGATCGTGCTCGAAAATTTGGGCGTGCGGGCATCCGTTATTCGGTCATGGTCGCTCACTCGCGGCTATTTCTGGCGCACGCTCGGCGTGCTGCTGCTGGTCACCCTGATCGTGCAGGTCATCAGCCAGGTCGTCAGCCTTCCAGTCTCGCTCGTACTCGGCTTCGGAACCGTGCTGGTCGACCCCAACGGTGTCTTTGCCTTTGAATCGTCGATCGTGACGCTCGTGGTCACCTTGATCGTTGCCATCCCCATTGCGGCCGTGGCCGCGGTCGTGCAGTCGGCGGCCGTCGCGCTGATTTACCTCGACCTGCGCATGCGCAAAGAGGGCCTCGATTTGGAACTCGCACGCTACGTGGAGTCGGCGGCGCAGGGCTTCGACGTGCCGGACCCCTATCTGGTCACCGGGCACCCGGCGCCATGACCGTGGCCGTGGTGCTGCTCATCGGCGCGGTCGGTGTCCCGGTTGATCCCGACGCACCGGATGCCCGCAGCTGGCTGCGCGAGGAACTCGCCAAGGCACAGTACACCGCGGCCAGGCCGACCTGGTTCGATCGTGTCGCGCAGACTTTTCTGGACTGGCTGCAGTCGCTGACGTTGCCGTCCGGTGGCGGCGCCAGCTGGTTGCCGGTGCTCGCGACCCTGGTCGTGATCGCGGCGATCGTGGCCAGCTGGCTGGTGTTCGGGGCTCCGAAACTGGCTCTCCGGCGGCGGATCAGCAGCGAATTGTTCGGCGCCGTCGACCAGCGCAGCAGCGCCGAGATGCGCACGGCGGCCTCTCGAGCTGCCAGCGTGGGCGACTGGAGCCTCGCCTGTGAAGAGATTTTTCGCGCCGTGGCCCGCGGTCTCGCGGAGCGCACCGTGCTGACGGTCACCCCCGGCACGACCGCGCACGATTTCGCAGCGCAGGCCGGGCTGGCATTCCCCCAGTCCGGCGCTGCCCTCTCGAGCGCCGCTGACATTTTCGACCGCGTGCGCTACCTCGAGCAGGCCGGCACGGCGGCGGAGTATCGCGCCCTCACGGAGCTGGACGCCGAGCTCGGCGCGGCATCGCCCGCGCCGCTGGCTGGAGTGCTGTGAGCGCGCCCGTGATCGTTGGTGAAACGGATGTCGCCACTCCGACCCTGCGCGCCCAGCTGCGCCGTTCCTCATTCTGGATCATCGCCGGTGCCGGCATCATCGTGGTCGCGATCGTCGCCGTGCTCGTGTCGGGCGGCGCCAACGTCGCCGGCCGCGCGCTGGCCGGGGACAACCCCGCTCCGGCCGGTTCGATGGCCCTGGTCGAGGTGCTGCGCCAGCAGGGCGTCACCGTGACACTGGCCGATTCCCTGGCCGAGGTACGAAGCCTGGCCGAAACGGATTCAACCGTTCTGCTCTACGACGAAAGCAGCTATCTGGTCGATTCCCAGCTGGCCCAGCTGACCCGGCTGGCCGCGCGCACCGTTGTCGTGGCGCCGGACTTTCTCGCCCTGCAGTCGCTCGCTCCGACCGTCGGTTTCGGCGGGGTGTCCGGCGCGGAATCGCTCGTCGCCGACTGCACCCTACCGGCCGCTAACCGTGCCGAAGAGCTGATTCCCGGCGGCGACACGCTGTCCCTTCCGGCCGATTCCCCGCTGATGGGCTGTTTTCCGAGCGGCGACAACACATTCTCGGTGGTCGCCAACGATCGAGCCACACTGGTCGCCGACCTGCGGGTGTTCAACAACGAGAACGTGGCCGGCTACGGCAACGCGGCGTTGGCCCTCGGCCTGCTCGGCCAGAGTGACTCCCTGATCTGGTACCTGCCGACGCTCGCCGACCTGCCCCGCACCGGGCCGCCCTCGCTCGCCGCGCTGACGCCCGGCTGGGTGACCCCGGTGCTGCTGCTGTTCGGGCTCACCGCCGTGGCCGCCGCCTTCTGGCGGGGACGGCGATTTGGGCCGCTCGTGGCCGAGAATCTGCCGGTCACGGTGAAAGCGAGCGAGACCATGGAGGGTCGGGCCCGGCTCTATGCCCGCGGCAATGCCCGGCTGCGCGCCCTCGATGCGCTTCGAATCGGGGCGGTGCAGCGACTCGCCAGCACCGTCGGGCTCGGGCATGTCGCCGCGTTGGAGGAGATCATGCTCACCGTTGCCGGGATCACCGGGCGTACCCAGGCCGAGGTTCGAAGCCTGCTCGTCGAGGCTGTTCCCACCAGCGATGCCCAACTTCTGGCGTTGTCGGACGCGCTGCAGGCTCTGGAATGCGCGGCCAGCCGGGCTGTCGCTGCGGGAGTGGCGGCATCCGTTTCACAACAGTCTTTAACCGATCCAGCCGAAAGAATGGAACCATGACGATTCCCACCACGCCTACCCAACTGCCGGTCGCCGATGAGGCAGCAGCCCTGCGCGCGTCGCTCAACCGAGTGCGCGCCGAGGTCGGCAAGGCCGTCGTCGGCCAGGACGGCGCGGTGACCGGGCTGATCATCGCCCTGCTCGCCCGCGGCCATGTGCTGCTCGAGGGCGTGCCGGGGGTGGCCAAGACGCTGCTCGTGCGCACGCTCAGCCAGGCGCTGAGCCTCGATACCAAGCGCATCCAGTTCACGCCCGACCTGATGCCGGGCGATGTGACCGGGTCGCTCATCTATGACGCACGGGCCGGCGAGTTCGAGTTTCGGCGGGGGCCGGTGTTCACCAACATCATGCTCGCCGATGAAATCAACCGCACGCCGCCGAAGACCCAGTCGGCACTGCTCGAAGCGATGGAGGAACGTCAGGTCAGCGTCGACGGCGAGTCGCTCAAACTGCCGGAGCCGTTCATCGTGGCGGCAACCATGAACCCGATCGAGTACGAGGGCACGTACACGCTGCCCGAGGCCCAGCTCGACCGGTTTCTGCTCAAACTCGTGCTCGACGTGCCGCAGCGCACCGAGGAGATCGAGGTGCTGCGTCGCCACGCGGCCGGATTCAACCCGCGCGATCTGGCCGGTGCCGGCGTCACGGCGGTGCTGGGTGCGGCGGAACTCGCGGCGGCGCAGGCTGCGGTTTCTCGGGTCGGCTCGAGCGCGGATGTGCTCGCCTACCTCGTCGACCTGGCCCGCGCCACGCGCGTGAGCCCCTCGGTCAAACTCGGCGTGAGCCCGCGCGGAACGACCGCGTTGCTCGCGGCGGCCAAGGCGTGGGCTTGGCTGAGCGGGTATGACGCGATCACGCCCGATCACGTGCAGGCGATGGTGTTGCCGGTCTGGCGGCACCGTGTGCAGCTTCGACCCGAGGCCGAACTCGAGGGAGTCTCGGTCGATGCGATACTGCGCGGCGTGCTGCAGCAGGTTCAGGTTCCGATCTAACGATGACGATCAGCGGACGGTTCGTTGCACTCGTCGCTCTCGGCGTGGTGCCCATCGTGCTGCTCGGAAACACGGCGCCGGTCGCTTTCGGGCTGCTTTCAGCCTGGCTGCTGCTGGTGATCGTGCTCGGCGGCATCGACCTCGCTCTCGCCGCCTCGCCGCGCGCACTGACCGTCGAACGGATGCTGCCCGCCCGCGTACGACTCGGCGAATCGGTCACGAGCGGGCTCTACCTCAGCAATTCCGGCCGTCGACGCCTGGTCGGCGTGGTGCGCGACGCCTGGCAACCGTCGGCGGGTGCCAGCACCAACCGCACCCCGATCGAAATTCCGCCGGGAGAACGGCGCCTCGTCTCGCTCGTGCTCACGCCCTTTCGCCGGGGCGAACGTCGAACCCTGCAGGTGACGGTGCGCTCCCGCGGACCGCTGGGTCTCTGGAACCGTCAGGTGACCCTGAACGCGCCCGGGCGCATCCGGGTCCTACCGCCGTTTCACGCTCGCAAACACCTGCCGTCCCGCATCACCCGACTGAAGGAGCTCGACGGGCGTACCAGCGTGATGGTGCGCGGGCCGGGCACCGAATTCGACAGTCTGCGCGAATACGTGCGCGGTGACGACGTGCGCTCGATCGACTGGCGCGCCACCGCCCGGCGGAACGATGTGATGGTGCGCACCTGGCGGCCGGAACGGGATCGCCGCGTGGTCATTGTGCTCGACACCGGCCGCACCTCGGCGGCCCGGGTGAGCGACGAACCACGGCTGGACACCGCGTTCGAGGCCGCGCTGCTGCTCGCCGCCCTCGCCTCGGTCGCTGGCGACCGGGTGGACTTTCTCGCCTTCGACCGGCGGGTGCGCGGTCGGGTGCAGGGCGCCAGCGGGGCCGCGCTGCTGGCGCAGATGGTCGATTCCATGGCCCTGATCGACCCGGAACTGATCGAAATGGACTGGGCGGCGGTTCCCGCCCAGGTGCGTTCAATCACGAGCCAGCATGCCCTGATCGTGCTGCTGACCTCGATCGACGCTGCCGGCGCCTCGACCGGGCTGCTCTCGGTGCTGCCCCAGCTGACCAAACGGCACACGGTTGTGGTGGCATCCGTTCTCGACCCGGTCACCGTTCTCGCGGCCGGTGAGCGCGGTGGCCGCGACGAGATTTACCGGGCTGCGGCAGCTGAGCGGGCCTTGCTCGACGTGGCCCGCGTGTCGGCCGCGATCCGTCAGCTGGGAGCGGATGTTGTCACCGACTCACCCGCGCAGCTTCCGCCGGCCCTGGCCGACCGGTACATCGCGCTGAAGGCCGCCGGGCGGCTCTAACTCAGGCGCTGTAGATTCGGGTGCTTCCGGCTTCGAATTCGCCGAGGTCGCCGGTCTCGCCGGCCCGGAAGGCACGGCCACCGACGACGATCATATACGCCAGAAAGGCACCCAGAGCGACCGCTCCGATGCCAATCTTGACCGGCCACGGCCACGGCTGCGAGGTGACGAAGCCCTCAATAATGCCGGACACCAGCAGCACGAAAGCCAGACCAATGGCCACCGTGAATAGCGCCCGCCCGTCTTCGGCGAGGGCTTGCCCGCGGGTGCGTGCGCCGGGAGCGATCCAGGCCCAGAAGATCAGTAGCCCACCGGCCGCCGCCACAAAAATCGCAGTGAGTTCGAGCAGACCGTGCGGAGCGATATACAGAAAGAACACGTCACCCTTGTCATAGGCGAACATCACGGCCGCCGTGGTCCCGAGGTTCATCGCGTTCTGCAGAATAATGAACGGCACGTACACTCCGACGATGCCAAAAGCGATGCATTGCGCGGCGATCCAGGCGTTGTTGGTCCAGACCAACCCGGTAAAGGATGCCGCCGGGTTCGCCGAGTAATATCCCACGAAATCCTCATTCGCGATCTGCGCGAGTTGGGCATCCGTTCCCAGGTTGGCCAGCACCTGCGGATCGTTGAACGCCCACACGGCGTAAAGCGCGGCGACCGCGAACGTCACGACGGCAACGGCGAGGGTGAGCCAGCGCAGCCGGTACAGGGCCGCGGGAAGCTGAGCCAGGAAGAACCGGGGGATCTGCGCCAAAACATTGGCACTCACGCCGGTGAACCTCAGCCGCGCCCGCGACAGACCGACCGACAGCCGATCCCCCTCGAGGGTCGACCCGGCGGTGGACTTGATGGCGGAGAGTTGGGTGGCTCCAGCCTGATAACGCTCGATCAGCTCGTCCGCCTGGGCACCGGTCAGACGCCGACTGGCCCCGAGCTCGGTCAGGCGGTCCCAGTCGGCGCGATGCGCTGCCGTGTATGCGTCGAGATCCATCTGGTTCAATAGTAGACATGAGGGAGACCGCGCGTCCGTCTGATCGTGCCGAACATGACGATTTGGCGCGCGATGACGAGCTCGTGACCGGCGAGGCGGTTGCGCTCGACGTGCGGCCGGCCAGCGTCATTCTGCGCGCTGCCGGCTCGATCATCGACACGATCGCCTACGCAGCCCTGTATTTGCTCATTCTGCTGGCTTTCTTTGTGGCCTTCGCGGACAGCGCCGACCCGGCGCTCACCCAGGCTGTCGTGATCGCCGCGCTGGTCTTCTCTATTCTGGTCGTGCCCGTGCTAGTCGAAACTCTCACACAGGGCCGTTCGCTCGGCAAACTCGCCATTGGCGCCCGCATTGTGCGCGACGACGGCGGAGCGATCTCACTGCGGCACGCCTTCATCCGTTCCCTCACCGGCGTGCTTGAGATTGTGATGACCGTCGGCGGACTGGCCGCAACCGTGGCCCTCCTCAATGGCCGCTCCAAGCGGCTCGGCGACGTGCTTGCCGGCACCTACAGCCAGCACGAGCGCGTGCCGCGCAACCGCGAGGTCGTGCGACCACTCCCCTCAGAACTCCTGGTCTGGTCCCAGACCGTCGACATCGCCCGGCTGCCCGACCGCCTGTCCCGCCGCGTCGCCCAATACCTGCGCCAGTCACCACACCTCACTCCGCTCACGCGCGAGTACCTGGCTCAATCCCTGGCCGCCGAGGTCACTCCGTTCATCTCGCCATTGCCTGAAACTTCCACCGAGGACCTACTCGCTGGAGTCGCCGCAGTGCGCCGCGAACGCGAGTACACCGCGTTCCTCCTCGAACGTGAGCGTCTCGCCCGCCTGGCCCCGGTCTTGACCGGCCTCCCCCACGGCTTCCCCAACCGCTAGAGAACCACAGTGGCTGGTTTTCGAAGACCGCCTCGCACTGGTCCTGGCCATCCCAGCCGCAGACGAGTGGATCGGCGAGAAGGTCGCCATCCTCGCGCCGATTGGGCGCGTCGCAGCTGGACAAGCGCAGGAGACCCGCATCAGCGAAAAGCAACGGGCCACCCGCGTAGACGAATAGTCCTGGTAACGCACGTTAACGCAAAAAGGCCACCCTTTCGGGTGGCCTTTTTGTTTGTTTCTAAGTTAAGTCCGGCGGTGTCTTACTCTCCCACAGGGTCCCCCCTGCAGTACCATCAGCGC
>NZ_SOHD01000021.1:0-7577 GCF_004403235.1 Cryobacterium sp. Hh38
ACCGTAATGTGCTCCATCCACGAACGCCCAGCACACGTCGAATCCCGGCTCCAAGCCGGGCATTGGGAAGGAGACCTCATTTTGGGCTCCAGTAACGGCTCAGCAATTGCCACGCTCGTGGAACGCAAGACTCGCATGACGATCCTCGTCTTTCTCCAGAGCGACCACAGCGCACAAACCGTCGGTGACGCACTCATTGGTGCGTTCTCGAGCCTGCCGTCGTCGCTCCGGCGCACGCTGACATGGGATCAAGGTAACGAAATGTTCCATCACAAGCGCATCGAGACGAAGACTGGGCTTCGTATTTACTTTGCCGACCCGCACTCGCCGTGGCAGCGAGGGACTAATGAAAACACCAATGGGCTCCTGCGCCAATATTTCCCGAAGGGGACTGACCTCAGCCAGTGGGACCAAGATCACCTCAACGCTGTGGCCGACGAACTTAACGGTCGACCCAGAGCCTGCCTCAAAGACCGCACACCCCACCAGGCCATGAGACGATTAGGACACAGAACTAANCCTAGAAACTGCCCGCCGTTCAAGGGGCGGGACTGCCACGTTTGCATTTCCTCGACCACTTTGTCCGTGATGCGGGAGACGGTCTCTTTCGAGACTTGGGCGCCATAGATCTGGTTGAAGTGCGCGCTGATTTCCCCGGTCGTGAGGCCGCGGGCATACAACGACAGCACAACCTCATCGACCCCGCTCAGGCGGCGATGTCGTTTCGGCACGATCACCGGAGTGAACGTCCCGTCCCGGTCACGAGGCACCTGGATCGTCACCGGCCCGGTCGTGGGGCTGATCACCGTTTTGGCGAGGGTCCCGTTGCGCACATTCGTATCGTCACGTTCGTGCGGGGTATAATTCTTCTCACGGCCGAGGTGCTTGGTCATTTCCTCGTTCAGCGCGGTCTCGAGAAAGGTTTTGGTGAACTGGCCCAGCAGCCCATTGGGACCATCCAGGGTCAGGCCCTGCTCCTTCGCTCACCCATTTCTTCGCCGCCACCGCCTCACGGGTCGGATCAGATTTCGTCTTCTTCGTCACAGCATCAAGAGTCGTCATCACGGCACCTTTCCCGCCAAGCCCACGTCAGCGCGTCAGGCCGGAAACACGGTTTAAGAGACAGTTCCTCTCAGAGCGCTGGTCGCGAACGAGAGGCCCTGAACTGTGGTGATAAATACACATCCCGGCAGTATGGCCTCAAAGTTCCGGAGCGCGACGGCCTTGGGGGTGAGTTAGTCCCATCGAACTACACGCCCCAGACGGGTTATTTGCTACTCGGTAGAATGGGACAATGGGAACTTTACGGTACGGCTCGTCTGCAACGGATATTGACTTCGATGACCGTGCCCTTCATCACTTACAGATTGTGATTGTGGCGAAGTTGCGCAGGCGAGAGAGTTTCATTTTCAGCTGGGTTGCAGATAAGAAAACAGGGAGTGGTCGGACAAGTATTTGGTTGGATCCCAGTAGCACCCTCATTTTTCTTTTTTCTGGTAACCGAGCTTCCACAATAAACCGTGCCTGGATAGATACTCTGATGCTCTCAGCCAATAGCCCAGGTGGCATGTTTTTCAGCGCCGAACCAGACATGGCCAACACGACGCCGTTATCTGCAACTGTCCCGGCTGGACACCGGCGCTAACGGGTATGTTTGCATTTTCAAGCTGCACCAGCTTCAGGTGTTCACGATGTTCTTTGTCATCAACTCTGTGAAGAAATGCTTATGACTGACATGATTTCTGCCCCCTGGGAGGCTTCCCTGACCCAGGCTGAGCACTCGCTCATTTTTTACTTTCTGGCCCTCACCGGATCAGCTCTCTTGTTCGGGCTAGCTCGAACATGGCTAACTCGCGGGGAGGTTGGCCCCCGGTACCGGACCGCGGTGGTGGCGCGATCGGGTATCATGCTCGTCGCGACGCTATCGTACGTTTTTATGGTGCTAGCGTTCACTTCCGGATACGATCACGTTGGGTCGTTGTGGGTTCCGAATTCGGAAGCGATCATGACCATCGCTCCCCGATATGTGGAATGGTCCATCGCTGTCCCACTGTTATCAATTGAACTGCTCTCCGTCGCAACTCTCAGTGGCGTATCAGCTCGCCGAACTCGCCTCGCAGCCGTTGCGGGAGCATTTCTCATGATCTTCACCGGATTTCTCGGCGCGGTCGTCATCGGCGACGGTCGCAGCGTGGGCTCTCTCATTATCTGGGGCGCTATCAGCACCGTGTTCTGGATCATCACAGCGGTAATACTCATTCGAGCTATTCGCCATTCGTTGCCTCAGCTCACCCCGGAAGCTGCATCACTACTCAAAACAGCGACAATCTTCCTTATGTCCGGGTGGGCGGTATACCCGCTGGCCTACCTGATTCAGATTCTCTTTGCCGGCGGACCCTGGACAACGTCGATCCACATTATTCTTTGTACGGCCGATATCGTCGTGAAACTTGGCTTCTGTGGTCTCATCCACCGAGTAGCCAAACTACGCACGGCAGAAGATGTCCGAGCGGGCGTAGATATCCACACAGAAGCAATCTGGATCTCGTCCGTCAAACAATCTGACGCCGGTATCCCCACCGTCGTGTATCTGCCCGAAGGCGAAACCATTCATCAGCGTCGCCCAAAACCTTCCGACAGCAATGCCGCCGCCAGTTCCTCCGCACGTCAGTGGACTGACGATTTTCCCCCCACAGATCTCTAATCGCCGAGGTACTACAGCACCGTCCAATTCAGACCGTCTTATTAGATACCCGCTCATATCGTAAGCACCCGCACTCGGGTAACGACCATTCACGCCCTACTCCGTGCGAACTACGCACGAATAAGCCGGTACGCCTCAGCGGTCATTCGAGAGAACCGTGACGACTCATGAGAAGACTTCACTCTGTCTGCACTACACAAATACGCCGCGCGCAGGGTACGAATAAAATAAATGGGGCATAACGGTAATTCGAACAAGTACCGTTTCGGGATACTCAGTTGCCCAGGAGCGGGACCTCGACACCCTTCTGAGTATTTGCAGGTTTGAGGGCCAGTCAAGATTGCTTCCGGGGGCCTGAGATATTGGCGCCCGGCGCCAGACTGTCGCGCGGTCGGCGGCCGCTGGCGCCCGACCGCGCGAGCGGTTATGCTGTAACCTTGCCGACGGTGTGTTCTCGCATATTGTGGCCGCCGGTCTCAACCCAGATGGTGTTGTGCACGATGTGGTCCATAATCGCATCGGCGTGAACCCCAAAGCCAAGGCGCTGGTGCCAATCCTTCTGGGTGTATCGGGTGCAGAACACCGTTGATGCCGACTGAAAACAGGGCCAAAAAAACGCCCGGTGCAGGGCACGGGTGGCCCGCCTTTTTCACCCAGTCAGGCGATACGGGATACCTCAACTCGGCGCATGCGCCCGTGCAACCGCCTGCTGGCGAGCGGCGTTTAGAAGCCAAGGAATGGTGTGAACCGCTGACTGTCAGGTAGCAATGATCGCAGCGGGGGTTTCTAGTTGCGGATCGTTCACGCACGCACCAATGGCATTAGGCACGGTGCAAGAAGCGTTTACTTCCGCCCCGCCGCCCGTATGCGGGACGCCCTGCGGACTCTCCCCCGCGACGACTGGGTTGCGCATCGCGCTTGGGCGGGACGTGCCCGTATGACTCGCCCGTTGAGGATTCGCCCTCAGGTGCCTTTAACGCGACAACCGTTCAGCGCTCCAGCTGTGTTACTGCACTGTTTCGTCGTGGATCCATTCGCGCACGATGGGCGCCCGGTTCGTGGGGGCGACGCTGTACGAGGGCTGCCAGTCGGCGGCGTTGTCGCCGGTGGCGTCGAAGACGCTCAGCAACTCGTCAGTGTTGCTGGGGACCACGTATCTGCCGCACATGCAGTTGAAACTAGCTCTCCCCCGGCCTCGTCAGCAATGGGATCGTCCTGTTCCCTTCTGAGCGCCATCAGGGAGAGGGTCGTCAAGCGAGCCGAACGATGCGGCACTCGGGGCAGCACCAGTAGGGGCCCTCGTCGGTGCTCTCGATCACCATGGGCACCAGGCATCGTTCGCAGTTCGGCACACCCAGTTCATCGTCCATGACGGCAACACTACGCGCGCACCCGTGCTTGGCCTCGAGATCCGCCATCCGGACGCGGCACCCGGCCGCAGCGGGTTCCGCGCCGCACGTGACGAGGACCCCGTTCGCATGCAAGTACGCACGATATGAGTCGCAACAATCGGCCCCCATCTCGAGCGGGTACCAGCCACCATGACGGGACGGACGTGCTCAAGCATGCTCCCGCCCGCCCAACAGCGACGGGAATGCACCAACGAGCGTGTCGCGTGAGGCAGCCCGCTTCTCGACGAACGGGTAGGGGTCGTATTGCGCCAGCCCGGCGTCCACATAGTCGTGCTGCGACAACCGCGTGATGGTCTGGTCCAACGGGCCCTCCATGTAAATAACGTCCTCGTTGCCAACTCTCCGGAAGAGCGCGGCGACCCTCGCGAACGAGATCGAGTAGAGCCATTTATGCCGATCATGGTCAGACACGACCCAGATCGTCGCTGGTCCATGCTCCGATTGAGGATAGAACTCGAGAACGAAGGAGTGAATGAACAAGCTGACCAGCTCCTGAACGGTCAACTCGGTCTGGCGCTTCGAATCCATGTCGTAGTACTCCCAGTACGCCCACCGGTCATAGATCCCGGGAACACGACCCGTCAGAGGATGCATCCCGAAGGACACTCGTTCGCGTGACAGCAGTGACGACGTTTTCGCGGACTCGATCAGGCGCCGGATGGTGAACATGCCGACCATGAGGTCACGCTCGACGAGGAACCCCGTCCTTGTTGTCCATCGCTTCAGTTCAGCCCGTCGTTCCAGCGCGATAGCTACCTTAAGCAGCTCTTCTCGCCACGGCACGGAATCTGAGATCACGGTCGAAGTCTCGCATACTGACCTCCTTCGCGAGGACTACGAACGCGCCCCGCTATCCCAGACGTGAGGTGCATTACTACAGCCCGCAATCGGTCGTTTCTGGGCGTCGCGGCCGGGCCAGCGTCCAAGGCATCGAACCTCTTGCGGAATCACCTACTTCTAGAATCAGGAACACCAGTCGCCGTGGCTCATGCGGTGACCGGTCAGTCGTTTTCGTCCACTGGCATCTTTCCGACCACCCGGCGCCACTCAGCGTCCCGCTGAGCTTGCTCAGTCGCCATCGTCTGAAGGAACTGCTCTGTTTTCTTCTCCGAGAAGCCGGCAACCTCTATTTTAAACTCGCCGCGCTTGAGGATGACTCGCTTGCCATTGTGCCGTTGCACGAACGTCTTGATCATCAATGAGATGGCCACCAGCCCTCCGCCCGCACCGAGAAACTTCACGGCCTCGATTGCCAGGTCTGTGCCCGCGGAGAACTCCATGGTGGTGCCGTGTTCGATGCCGTTGTCATCGAGGAGGGACAGAATCTCGTCCCTATACTCCGGTGGGAAGCGAAGGTTGAACATACCGTCACCGGAGTGACCAAGAGTAACGAGGAGTGGGATCGATTCGGCATCGGCTGTCATCTTGAAAGTTTGACACTACGACGTCGGAAATTTTGGAAGTCAGGGAAATAGCCGTGGTGAGGCTGGCCGTGCGCATGGCTGGATCGCCATCGGCCCGTCGGCCTTCCCGCTAACTGCACTGCCCCACGTGAGCATCCTCCGGACTTCCGTCACAGTTGAGGCCCACGAGTAGGTTCGCACCGATGCCAGCATCTCCCGCCATGCTTCGTCGACCTGATCCGTGAGATCGATACCGTGCCGGCGAGCCTGGCCGACACGGATCGCGATTCCATTGGTGTGCTCGCGGTGGACTCCGAATTCCTGAACCTCAGCAGCAGTCCGCTCAAAGGCGCCCTGCACCCGATCATTCAGAGTGTCGATGAGCACGAAAATGCACGCGTCGAATCCAAATGAGCGGATCACGGAAAAGACAGCCGACGGGCTCGTCTCAGGACGAATGTTACGAACCTTGACCTGGATGCGTCGGCCGTCTGATGCGATCAGATCGTAGGCCTTCTCAGAATTCGGTGCCAGCGCACCTCCATACACAATCCCTGCCGCATACTCCGCCAGGTCACCGACGGGAGCGTTGTTCGTCCGAACAAGACCGCGCTTGCGCAGTTCCTCGAGTATTGAGGCATATGTGCCAAGCAGCTGTCCGACGGTCCAGCCCTCCCCGATGAAGGCCTGTCGCGATTCTGCCTCGACGGCCCCTGCGTTGCCGAAGTGTTTGCGGACGAGGTCAGCCTGATCGGTGGTCAGGCTCCAACGCTGCCACCGTTCTACCTCTGAGCGGATTCCGTTTGCGCGAAGCCCCACCCACGCACCTGATGCGGATCCACTCTGAGGTCCTCGGCGAGAGCTGTGGGCGTAATCGTGTCGTCATCGAGCAGCATGGCGTCGAGCCTAGCGAACTGTAGCGGGGCCAAAGGTTGTCAGAAGTCGTGCTCAGTGGGTATCTAACTGACCGAAACGATGGGTTCTGGGATCAGCATAGGGCCGAGCGCGCCCACCTGAATCTGCCGTCGAACTCCGCATCTATCCCGCAAATTCAGTGACAACCAGTGAAAGCCGCTAGCAGCGAAAAACGCCAGTGATCAGGGAAGATCGAAGATGACGGCACTCCGCAGAAACCCTTGACAGAGCCGCACTCTTACTCGCAGGCCGACCGGCGTATAGTCCGCGATGCCACAAAATCGTCGGCACCTAAACCGCCTCACACTCTCGAAGGACACGAACTGGCACTGCATCGTCAGGCAGTGCGTCGGCGCCGATGACGCGCCAGTCGTCTCCAAGTACCCCATGAAAGCCGAACAGGCAGATGATGCTCACCCAGCGCTTGATCGCGTCCGCGACGGCCGATCGCAGCTCCAGCTCAAAAGGATCGAAGTCGGCCCCATCGAGCACTCGTTGATAGTGGGCCGAGAGTGATTCGTTGCTGTCGATCGCGACTCGCTCCACCTCTTCCCACATCTCGCGTGACGATCGGGATTTGACCTCTCCGCCGCGGATCTGGTCCAGGTGGTGATAGCGACCGGCATCCGCGTAGTTCCTCAAAGTGCGGATCACAGCGGCCCAGACCGGGTCGCTGTCCAGGGTGCAGGTCCAAGTCTCAAGGAGCCGCTTGTGCTCCCAGTCTCCCGCGGCCACTACTTCTCTGAGCGTGGCGCGCAGCCGAGCATCCATCTCGTCCAGCGCGTGGCCCCACCCGTCGCGAGTGAAACCCATGGTCTTCGGCCAGCCCTCACCTCTGGACACCGCTGCGGTCCCGAGTGCAAGCTTCATCAGTCGTTCGACGCCGATCGAGTAGGTAGCCAGCACGGCGTCAAGATCGCGCTCCAGGGTGCCATCCTGACGGAGCAGACGGTCGGCGGATGCGAGGACCCTGCGCGCCGAGGTTACTTCGGGAAGCAGCCCGCTTAGCCACTGTTGACCGGTGAACTTTGATCCTGGCCCTGCCCCCGTTGAGTGGACACCTCACAAGAGAGAATGTTCACATGGGAAAGACACGCCGGGAGTTCACTCCTGAGTACAAAGACGAGGCCGTGAAGCTGGTGA